>JAKCAB010000330.1 GCA_021839785.1 bacterium
CGACTATTTGGAGACCCTGCCTGAAGTGGACCGGACGCGGATCGCCCTCACCGGGCACTCACGGAATGGCAAGACTTCGCTGATCGCCGCCGCCTTCGACGAGCGGATCGGCGCGGTGATTTCGAGCAGCTCCGGCGCGGGCGGGGCATGCACCTGGCGGCTGTTTTCGGAGACGGAGTTCGGCGAAGGCATCGAGCTCATCACGCGCAGCTTCCCGGACTGGCTGCACCCGCGGCTGCGGTTCTTTGTCGGGCGCGAAAACAAACTGCCGATCGACCAGCATGAACTCATCGCCTGCATCGCGCCTCGCGCCGTGCTGATCTCGACCGCGCTCAACGACAACGTCGAGAGCGTCTGGGCCGTCGAGCAAACCCGGCGCGCGGCCCTGCCGGTCTTCAAGCTGACGGGTAGCGCGGATAACCTGAACCTCCGTTACCGGCACGGCCATCACCCGACCGACGCCGAGGACATCGAGAGTTACCTGGACTGGCTGGATGGGAAATTTGGCCGGTCCAGACGCCGCGTCGCTGACCCGCCGATCTTTCCCACTTATGAAGACTGGCTCCAAGCAAGCGGTGAGCGGATCAACCCGCGCCAGTTCCCCAAACGCGGGTTGGACGACCTGCTGCGCGCCCCCGACGGCGCCGCCGTCACCGCCGCCACCTGGCCGCAGAAGCGCGAAGAGGTTTTGGATCGCGTCCGGCAAATGCTCGGCACGCCGCCGCCCCGGGCCAGCGATCCGTCGGGCGACTACGGCGCGGAATCCAGGCCCGTGGCGGTCTTGCTCGGCCGCGACTCGGTGCCCGCCCGCGCGGTCAAGGAGAGTCTCAGTTTCGGTAACTACCTGGCCGGCGATCTGTATTTCCCGACGAATGTAGCCGGCACGGATCGCAAACTTCCGGCGTTTATCTGGCTGCACCCCATTTCGGTCTCGAACGGTTACGCGGCGGGCTACCGCCGCGGCGAGCAGCCGTACCTGGCGTTGACGCGGAGCGGCTACGCGGTGTTCGCGTTCGATCAGATCGGGAACGGCAACCGCCTCGAGGAAGTGCGCAACTTTTATCGGCGTTACCCGCATTGGTCGCTTCTGGGCAAGACGGTCAGCGACGTTTCGGCGGCGGTGGACGCGCTGTCGGCCAATCCCCACATCGATCCCGCGCAAATCTACGTGGTTGGCTACGGCACCGGCGCGTTCGCCGCGCTGCACGCCGGGGCGCTGGAGCCAAGGCTGGCGGGCGTCATTGCGGTGGGCGGGCTTACGCCGCTGCGCTTGGACACGGCTTCGACCGGCACCGGTGGCGTGGCGCGCTGGTCGCGCTGGCTACCGCTGGTGCCGCGCTTGGGCGCATTTGTCGGCGAGGAGGCGCGGATTCCTTACGATGTCCACGAACTGATGGCGCTCGTGGCGCCGCGGCCGGTGCTGGTGATCACGCCGGGCATCGATTACCAAAGCACCTTCGAGTACCTGCGCGCCGCGGTGATCGAAGCGCGGAAGATGTTCACCTTGCTGGGCAAGCCCGAAGGTTTGGTCTTTCAACGCACCGACGACTACAACCACTTTTCGCCGGAATTGGTCTGGTGCCTGTGTGGCGTGGAGACGATTCACTAAGCCAGCACTCCGCAATCGATTGGGGACCGCACGCGACTCGTGTGCTCCCCAATCCGAGATCCTCCCTCCGTGGCTGCGCTCGTAAGAGCGCGGCACGCTTCGCAACGAAACGGCGCGCGATCAAGAAGCAGCCGCCGGCTGACGCCGGCAGCCACAGGAACCTCGCACTCAACCAGCACTGCCAAGAAATGCGTGCCTACAGGATTGCCGGGCCCGTCAAAGCGGGACGTTCAACTCTTCCAGTCGAACGCGCGCTTCTTGAGCGCGTAGAGATAGCCGACGAAGAGAATTCCCAGGAAGGAAACCATCGAGAAGAAGATCATGTTCGCCGTCGCCGGGTCGGCCAGCAACTTCCGGTACACGACCGCCCACGGGTACAGGAACACCACTTCGATGTCGAAGAGGATGAACAGCGTCGCTACAAGGTAGAATTTCACCGACAGGCGTGGCGTGCCGGCGCCGATCGGGATGATCCCGCACTCGTACGGCGTGTCCTTGATGCGGGAGCGCCGGGCCGCCTTGCTGAGCAGGTGGGAGACCACCAACATCCCGCCGGTGACCACCGCGGCGAGCACCAGCAGAATCAGGACGGGGACGTATTGCGCCAGTTGCGAATCCACGGGCGCAAACTAGGAGTGGCCCGCCACCACGGCAAGCGGAAAGCCTTAAACGGCCACGGAGACACGAAGGCACAGAGATTAAATTTGGAAACCAGGAACTCAGGAAAGGTGGAAGGCGCAGTCTTTGGCTTGCAGCTTCTCTGACTTTCCAATCTAACCTCCGCGTTTCGGCGTCTTGGCGGTGGAAGTGGCCACGGCTCGGCCGGAGCCCAGTCGTCAGCTTCCGGCTTTCCTGATTTCCAAATTCCAACTCCGGGCCTCGGTGCCTCCGTGGCTGAAGTTGCAGGGCTCGACGGAGTCTCGCCCCACCAAGTCGGATTGTATCTCGCGCCCTCCGTTCACACCGCGTATTTGGCCACGATTTCCGGCGGCAACGGCGTGGCCCGGCCATTCGCCAAGTTCACCAGCGTGAAGTCCGCCCAGCCCGCGGCGGCGAGCTTGGCGGAGTCGTGCTTGCGAATCTCGAACTCGACCCGCACCCCGTCCTTGTGGAATTTCTCGATCCAGGTGCGCACCACGAAGCGCTCGCCCAGCTTGAGCGGGCGCTTGTACTCGACGTGCGAGGTGCGCGTAAACCACCCGAGCCCGCGCGCCAGAAACGCCTCCATGCCCATGCCGTAGCAGCGCTCCATCTGGTCGTAGCGCGCCGCGAGCACATAGTCGAAATACCGGCTGGCGTGGACGTGGGCGTTCATGTCCAGGTCGTCGGGCCGGACCTGCATTTCGCTCTCGAACCGGCGGTGGCCGGGCGTGACGGGTGCAGTGTCGTTCATGGTCGGTTTGCGCGGACGGCCAGTAAGTAGCGCACGCCGGCCGGGCTGTCACCTTTAGCCTTGTTCGCCGCCCGAAGTGGTGCCATGAGTCCCTTGAAACTGGAAACCGCGGCGACGCGAAACCATGAACACCGCACAACAACTTCTCCGCTATTTCGCCGGGCTTTTCGCCGTCGCCACCGCGCTGGCCCAAGGCACGCTGGACTTCCGCAACTACAACCCCAGCCAGGGCCTCGACGTGCCGTTTTGCGATCCGCGCACCGGCGAGCGGCTTGGCACCGCCTGGTACGCGCAGCTTTACGCCGGCGCCATGCCCGACAGCCTCGCGCCGGTCGGCGCGCCGGTATTTTTCAAGGACTCCCCGGCCAGCGGCGCGGGCACCGGTTACGCGGCGGGCGGCAAGGTGTTCGTCCCCACGGTGGCCGAAGGCGCCCAGGCGTACGTGCAATGGCACGCGTGGGAGGTGGCTGGCGGGGACAGCTTCGAGGCCGCGCAGGCAGCCGGGAAAGCCTTCGGCGTCGCGCCGGTGATCGTCGTGACCACCGGCGGCGACAATCTTTCGCCGCCCGTAGTGCCCGCGCCGTTGACGGGACTCCAGGCGTGGACCTGCATTCCCGAACCGGCCCCGGCCTGGCTACTGTTGGTCGGCGGCGGCGCCTGGCTCTGCTGGCGCCAAACCGCGGCCAAGCGCCGCCCAACTCCAGACTCAAATCCCCGCTCCATCCCAGGAAATCCATGAAACTCCCGCTGATCCTCGCTGGACTGTGCCTCGCCGCCACCGCACTGGCGCAAGGTACGTTAAAGTTCTCCAACTACAGCACCGTGGACGGCATCATTGCGCCGGTGTACGACTCGGACGGCGTGACGCGGCTGGGTTCGGCTTACTATGGCCAGTTGTACGCCGGACCTGAGGAATCGAGCCTCGCGCCGATCGGCTCTGCCATTCGGTTTAAAGACGCCGGCGGCGTGGGCATCGGATACATCATCGGCGGTACGGTCACGGTTCCGACTGTGCCTGACTTTTCCAAAGCCTTTGTCCAATTGCGCGCGTGGGAGGCCATCGGTGGGGTCTCATTCGAAGCGGCTCAAGCCGCCGGCAGCAAGACCGGCGAGTCGCCGGTGTTCCAAGTTGTCGTGGGCTCGCGCTGGATAGGGCTTCCGGCGCCATTGACTGGTTTGCAGAGTTTCGCGCTCGTTCCCGAGCCGGCCCCGGCCTGGCTGCTGGCGGTGGGTCTGGCCGCATTCGCTTTAGCGCGGCGGCAAGGCTGAAAGGTCAGGGACAGGATCGCGCTGTCGTTGGCCAAAACCATCGGGGGGCGAAACCCGAAAACCGAATTTCGAAGCCCGAAGGAAGGCCGAAGCCCGAAATCCGAAAGGCCGAAACGCGTCACCTCACCGCGCGGGTTTCGGTTTTCGGATTTGCTTCGGCTTTCGAGTTTCGGCTTTCGGCTTTCCCCGGCAGCCACGACTTGCCCGGACTTCAGCGCAACTCCGGGTCAGTGCCGGGTGGCGATTTCCAAGTTGCGAGGAGGC
>JAKCAB010000447.1 GCA_021839785.1 bacterium
CAGCCGATCAGTTCTTTGCTGTCCTCCGCCGGTTCGGTTGCGCCGCTGTCCCGTGGCCGGGGGTTGATTGTGACCGACCGGCTCGAAAACATTCAGCGCGTCCGCAATCTGCTGACTGAGATCGACACCGCCTCGCCGGTGGAGCGGCAGGTCAAGACGTTCACGTTGAAGCACGTTTCCGGCACGTTGATGGCCGACCTGCTCAACCGCACCTTCGGCATCGCCACGGCGCCGAAGCGGACGGTCTTCAACGAGCAGCGCAAAACCTACGAGGTTTTGCCGCCTAATCCCACGGATTATATCACCGCCATTTTCGCCGAGGCCTCGAACACGCTGGTGTTGTTCGGGCCTTCGGAGCGCATCGCGATGGCGACCGATTTGATCAACCGCTTCGAGACCGAGGCCGGCGCGCGCGCCAGCGAAATCAAGGTCTTTTATCCGCAGATGCCGGTCGAGCAACTGGCCGGGATGATCCGCCAGGCCATCCCCGGCGTGGCGGGTCGGGGCGAACGCGGCGGCGACAACGAACTCCGGGCCAAAGTCATTCCCGACACGACCAGCAACCGGCTCATCGTTACCGCCCCGGCAGCCGGACAACTGGACGCGATCACCGCCTTGATTCAGCGTCTCGATCCCTCCACGCAGGAAAGCGCGCCGGCCCAGACGCCGGGCGCGGCGGCGCCGACGCGCGAATTGCGGGTGGTGGATCTCAAGTCCGGCTCCGCCCAGGCGCTGGCGCCGATGTTGCGCGAGGCCATCACCGACCTCGGTCGCGATCAAACCGGTCCATCCGCGATGGCCCAGGTGCGCGTTCAGGCCGCGCCGTTTGGCAACCGGCTGTTGCTGACCGGCACACCGGACGCGTTGAACGACGTGATGCGGTTGGTGGAGCAACTGGACACGGTGAGCGAGCCAGCGGAGGTGACCAAGGTTTTCAAACTCCGCAATGCGAACGCCGGGCGCCTGGCCAATTTGATCATGTCGGCGATGGGCGGTTACGGCGGGCGGCGGCGCGGGGGCGGCGGCTTCGTTGCCGCGGCGTCCGAGGACCGCAGCAACTGCCTGATCGTGGCGGCCGCCGAGGCGCAGATGAAGACCATCGGGGAGCTGGTCAAACAGATCGAGGAAGTGGGCGGTCAGAGCGGGCGGCAGTTGAAAATTCTCGAGCTGACCAACAACTCCGCCTCGACCGTGGCGGGCACGCTCTCCCGCCTGTTCGCCCCGCAGGTCAATGCCTACGACCCGACCCAACGCATCGTGGTCACGCCTACGCCCAACGATCGGGCGCTGGTGGTCGAGGCCGACGAAAAGATGCTGCCGCGCCTCGAGGAGGCGGTGAAGACTCTGGACACCGCCACCGCCACGGCAGGCATCGAGATGCGGGTGGTGGACGTGAAATCCGGCTCCGCGCAGGCGTTGGCGCCGATGTTGCAGCAAGCGCTGGGCGAGTTGAGCCGCCAGGGTGGCGGCGCGGGCACGCTCACGCAGGTGCACGTCCAGCCTTCGCCGGTGGGCAATCGACTGCTGCTCTCCGGTCCCGCCGAAGCGCTGGACCGCGTTGGCAAATTGATCGAGCAACTCGACAACGTGGAGACCACCCAAGCCACCAAAGTTTTCAAAATGAAAAACGCCGACGCCCGCCAGGTCGCGAGCATGATCATGAGCGCGATGGGCGGTTACGAAGCGCGGCGGCGGGGCGGCGCCGGCGTGAGCGCAGCGGCGGAGGAGCGCAGCAATTGCGTGATCGTCTCCGCGCCGGAGGCCCAGATGAAACTGGTCGAGGAAGTGGTCACCCGGCTCGACGAGGCGGGTGGCACGGGCGGTCGCCAGTTGAAGATTCTGCCGGTGACGCACAACTCCGCGGCCTCGCTCGCCGCGATGGTCGCCCAGTTGTTCTTCCCGCAGGTTCGGACTGCCGATCCGACGCTGCGCATCGCCGTGACCGCCGCGCCGGACGACCACGCGCTGGTGGTGGAGGCCGAGGAAACGATGATGGCAAGGCTCGAAGAGGCCGTGAAGGCGCTGGATGTCGAGCCGGCCCGCGGCACCATCGAGGTCCGCACCTACGCCTTGCCCGAAGGCCGTTCCAGCGATCTGGCGGAGTCGTTGAGCCGGCTCTTTGCCGAGCAGGAAGCCGGGCGGCGCCGGTTCGACATGTCCGGTCCGCCCGCGCCGCCGGCGCCGCGTTTCGAGATCGACAGCGCGTCGGAGCTGCTGATCGTCGCCGCCACGGCCGAGCAGTTCACGCGGATCGAGAAGGTGCTCGACGACTTGCGCGCGGCGGCGGCGATGTCCTCGCAAATCCGCACGTTCCGCCTCGAACACGCCGAGCCTACGGAGGTCGTGGACGTGCTGCAGTCGATGCTGCTGGGCGACACCACCGCCCAGCGTTGGCGCGGGCCGCGGGGTTACCGGGGCGGCAGCGGTTCGGCCGAGTTGCGCATCGCGGCCGCGCCCGCGCTCAACGCCGTGGTGGTCCAGGCTTCGCCCGAAAAACTCGCCGTGGCCACCCAGCTCATCAAGACGCTCGACAAGCCGCGCACCGACGGCGCGGCTGCCGTCCAGACGGTGCATTTGCAGAAGGCGCAGGCCGACGCCGTGGCCACCGCGGTCATGCAATCGTTGTCCGCGAAAAATCCGCGCAACACGCCGCCGCCCGTGAGCGTCACCGCGGTGCCGGGCAGCCGCAGCCTCCTGGTCAACGGACCGGAGGTGGAAGTGGCCAAGGTGATCCAGTTGATCCGCGACCTCGACCAGGAAAGCCCGAGCGACCAGCCGCAGACGCGCGTGTACCGGCTCGAAAACGGCGACGCGCGCGAGCTGGCGCGGGTGATGACGCAGTTGCTGCAAGGCCTGTCGCGCGCGCAACCGCGGTTCGCCAGCCGGTATCAACGCGACACCTTCACCGTTGCCGCCGACGACCGGACCAACTCGCTGATCGTTTCGGGCACGCCGGAGTGTTTCGCCTTGGTGGAACAATTGCTGCCCGCGCTGGATCAATCGCCGCAACACTCGGACCGGCAAGTGCAGTTCTACTGGCTGCAAAACGCCGACGCGTTCGACGTGGCGGCGAAGGCCGAAGCGTTGTTTTCCGATCGGCCCAAGGCGGAACAGCCGGTGATCGAGCCGGACACCTTCGCCAACTCGCTGACCATCGTCGCCAAGCCGGCGGACCTGGTGGACATCGAGGCGGTGGTTCAAAAGCTCGACGCGATGGCGCGCGACACCAGCCTGGTGGTCCGGATGATCCCGCTGTCGGAAATCCCGGTGGAGCGCATGGCCACGATGTTGACCAACATCTACGCGCAAATGAGTGACGGGCAGATTCGGTTTGTGGACCGCCTGCCCACGCCGCCGCCCCGGCCGGCCACGCCCCCGGCCACAACCAACACCAACGCCCCCGCCATCGAATCGACGAATGCGCCGACCACCGCGCCCATTGAGACGAGCGCCGCTTCACCGGTGGTCACGATCGCCGTGGACAAGACCGCGAATGCGCTGATCGCTTCCGGGCCGGCGTACGAGCTGGACCATATCCAGTCACTCGTGACCGAGCTGACCCTGTCGTTTGCGACGCCGGAATTCGAGATTCGCCAGTTCCGCTTGAAGGAAGCCGATCCGGTGGTGGTGGCGCGGGTGTTGAACGAACTGTTCAAACCCACACCGGTGCCGGGGCAGCCGCCGAACCAGCAAGGCCAGCAAGCGCGCGGTCGTCAGCGCGGCGAGAACGGCGGTGGTGGCCAGGGGCGCCAGGGCCAGGCGAACCCGGCCCAAGGCCAGCCGCCCCAACCCGGCCAGCCGCCCCAGCCCGCCGTGCCCAAGGTGGCCGTGGTGGCCGAATCGCGCACCCACAGCGTGATCGTCCGCGCGCGGCCGGCGGATTTCACGCTGCTTGAGTCGATCATCAAACAACTCGACGAAGGCGGCCTCAGCGCCGAGTTGGCCCACCGCTTGGTGCCGCTGCAACACGTCACGCCCGAACGCGTCCTGCCGCTCGTCCGCCAGATGCTCACCCAGCTCAACACCACCCGCCCCGGCGAGCCGGTGGCCATCGCGGGCGATCCGCGGACCCGCGGCATCTTTCTCGTGGGCCGCGAAAGCGTGCTCGACCAGGTCGAACAGCTCGTGCATGAACTCGACACCTCGTCCGAGTTCGCCGAGATCGAAGTGCGGGTGTTTCCGTTGAAGAACGCGCAGGCCGCGCCACTGGCGGCGTTGTTGAAAGATTTGTTCCGGCCCGACAGCGCCAACGAAGTGAGCGCCGAGGCCCGCCAATTGCAGGAGCAGGTCAGCCGCCTCAAGCTTCAGGACGAGCACGGCAACCCCATCGGTCTGGACCTCACGCAGCCGATCAACATCCTCGCCGATCCGCCGCAGGCCACGGCCGGTGGCGCGAACCGGCTGGTCGTCGGGTCCACGCCCAACAACCTCCAGGCGCTCGGCGCCGTGGTGGGGTTGCTGGACCAGGTGCCGTTGGCCGAAGGCATCACCGCGCGAATCGTGCGACTCCAGCACGTCGATGCCAG
>JAKCAB010000176.1 GCA_021839785.1 bacterium
CGGTGAAGGGACCTCAGCAGAGCCCGCAAGATAATGCGGGCGCGTAGACTGCGCGCTGCGGACTATGTGCGCTTTGATGAGGTGATCGAGTTACCGGCGCGGGTTGCGTTGACCACGACGGGGGCATCGAATGCCCCTAAGAGACACCTCTCCGTTTTATTCGCAACCTGTTCTATGTGAGAACACACTTGCAGTTTGTTGAAGAAGTCTCAGAGGGTTTGAACACGTCGGTTTGACGTTGCGTCAGAAAGCCATGCGCGGAAAACCACAAGCTCAACCCGACTTCCTGACCGTCATCAACCTCAACGCCAGCGTGCCTTCGAATCATCCGCTGCGCACTATCAAGCGCCACGTGGACGCGGTTCTCAAAAAGCTTTCGCCGCTCTTCAATGAGCTCTACGCCGAGGACGGCGCGCCATCCCTCCCGCCCGCGCAACAGCTCCAGGCTCGCATGCTCACCGCCCTCTACAGCGTCCGCAGCGAACGGCTCTTCTGCGAGCAACGCGGCTACAATCTGCTCTGGCTCTGGCTTCTGGACCGCGAGTTTAGCGCAGGCCGCTTCAACCACAGCATCTTTGCCAAGAACTACGAGCGCGTCCTCTCCGCGGACGTGGCCCAGATCTTCTTCGCCGAAGTCTATGACCTGAGCCGCAGGAAGGCTGGACCAGCGATGAACACTTCACCGCCGAGGGCACGCTCATCGAAGGCGGGGCGCGAACACAGAGGGATCCGCTTCGAGTCACGCCGGGACAGACAAGACCGAGTCGTCAGAATGAAGTCGTTTCCAAATGGGTGGCTGCGCCGCGGCGGCAGCGCAGAGCGGTGTGGCAGCACCGCCGCCACCAAATCAGGACGCTACCGCGCGCTGGGCGCGGTCCGGCCAGGTGCCGGCACCAGGACGCGCAAGGCCACGCGTCGCACGGTGAACACCGCCGGCAGGTGCCCCGCGTTGTCGCCGTCCAATTCCAGCGGCATCGGCGTGGCGCAATTGAGTTCGACGCGCTCGCCTTGCAACGAGGACGCCGCCGACTCTCCCAACGGTCGCCGGGCCAGCCAGCCCCAGGCAAAGCGCACCAGCGTCAGGAGCGTGACCCGCGGGAACACGCGCACCTCCAGCCGGCCGTCGCGCAGGTCTGACTGGGGGAACATTCGCACCTCGCCGCCGTAAAGGCGGCCGTTGCCCAGCAGGGCCAACACGCCTTCGGCTCTGCGGCCGTCTGCGTTCACGCGCACGCGCGGCTGCGGACCGCGCATCGCCTTGAAGCCTGCCAAAGCATAAGCCAGCGGGCCGATGCGCTTTTTCCATCGCCAATCCACCGCCGCGATGGCGCGCGAATCCAGGCCCGCACCGGCCAGTTGAACGAAGTGCTTCCGTTCACGACGGCCGTCGGCGGTGAGTTCAACTTGCGGCAGGTCCACGCGGGTTTCGCCACCCTGCTGGATCGTCTGCCACGCCGCTGGGACCGAGCGCGGCAGGCCAAGTTCGCGGGCGAAAACGTTCATCGTGCCCAGCGGAATCACGCCCAGCCGCACGGTGTCGAGCGCGCCCGGCACCGTCGCCAGGCCATGCGCCACCTCGCTGACCGTACCGTCGCCGCCAGCGGCGATCACCGTGTCGAACCCGTCGCGGCAGGCCTGCGCGGCGAGGGCGGCGGTGGTGCCGGGGCCGGGCGTGGGGAGGAGGGTGCATTGACCGGCGAAACTTTCCAGGAGCGTCTGGAGCCGGCGCGCCTTGTTGCCCCGCGCGGTGGGGTTGAAAACGATGCAGGCGCGCATGAATCACGCCCGCGGCCGCCGATGCACCTTGTGGACCGCTGCCTGGTCCGTGCACTTGATCACCATCTCGTCCACGCACACGTGCGGCGGCCGGTCCGCCACCCAGACGAGGGCCTCCGCCACGTCCTCTGCGGTCAACGGCTGGACGCCTTCATAGACCTTGGCCGCGCGGGCTGCATCGCCTTTGAAGCGCACCAGGGAAAACTCCGTTTCCGCCATGCCGGGATCGACCGTGGCCACGCGCAGGCCGGTGCCCAGCAACTCCAGCCGCAACGCCCGCGTGATTTGCAGTACACCCGCCTTCGCCGCGCAGTAAGCGGCGCCGCCTTCGTAAGCCTCACGCGCCGCCACCGAACCGAGGTTGATGACGATGCCGCCGGGATACGGTTTCATCAGCGGGAGCATCGCCCGCGTCACGCGCAGCGTGCCCAGAACGTTCGACTGGAACATCGCTTCCCAATCGGCGTCGCGCGCGTTTTCGACGGGATCCAGGCCGTGGGCACCGCCGGCATTGTTCACCAGCACATCCACCCGGCCGGTCATGGTGCGGACCCACTCCGCGAAAGTCGTGACGCTGGCGGTTTGGGCGACGTCGAGCGCGTGATAAAGCGCCTGGGGAGCGCCGAGGCTGCGAGCCGCCGCCGCGACAGTGGCGAGCTTGTCGAGCCGGCGTGCGCCCAAGAGCAACCGCGCCCCCGCGGCCGCGAAGGCCTTGGCCGCCGCAGCGCCGAAGCCGGACGAAGCGCCCGTGATCAGCACCCATTGACTGGCCAGACGCGAGGACATGAGAAGAATGGTGCGCGATAGAGGGTTCGAACCTCTGACCCCTTCCGTGTCAAGGAAGTGCTCTACCACTGAGCTAACCGCGCGACTCGTTCCGACGCCGCATCCCTCGCAGTGTCAGATTCGTCATGCACAGAAATTCGAGTTTCGCCGGCAGCGATGCAAGCCCGAATTTTGCGGCCGGCGGGCCGTGGGCGCATCTCGGTTTCTTGCAGGGTGGTGTAAGCTCCCGGCATGAAAGCCAACGGCCTTGAACCCGTCGCGTCCTCTCGTCCGTCCGTCCCATCCACCGAAGCCCTGGCCGTGCGGGCCGCCTGCGCGGCGAGTGCGCTGGAGCGTTCGATTCAACGCCTCCTGCGGGCCCGCGATCAAACCCTCGGCCAGCTGGAAGTCCAGGCCGCACCCGACGTCCAGGAACTGCTCCGCCAGGCCCTCCAACGCGCCGCCCAAGCCAAAGCCGACGCCACGCCGCCCACCTGCCCGGTCTGCGGCCAACCGTTGAGCCGTCTGTCCTGCGGCCACGCGCGCAGCTTCCAGTCCCGCTATGGGGACATCACCATCCTGCGCACCCGCGGCTACTGTAAACGCTGCCGCCAGTGGCGCCCGCCCGCCGCCGCCGCCCTGGGTTTGGAGGAAAGCGCCGGTGACTCCCCCGCCGTGCAGGACCTGGCCGCCCTGCGGGTCAGCAAAATGCCCGTCGAGGATGCCCGTGCGGTGCTCCAGCATCTCCCCGGCGTGGAGCTGCCTCGCGCCACCTTGGATCGCGCAGCCAAACGTCAAGGCCAACGCGCCCAGCGCTGGCGGGCGCCGTTGGATCGACAGGCCGTCCGCACCCAAACGCAACTGGAACTGCCCCTGGAGCCCGACCAGATGATTATTCAACTCGACGCCTGGAACATTCGGGCACGCGATGCCTGGGGCCAGGGCGCCGCGGGGCGACGGCGGGGACTACCGCCCGAACGCTGGCACTGGGTCTACCCCGGCACCTGCTTTCGCCTGGATCATCGGGGCCACACCAACGGCGGACGGCCCGTCATCACCCAGCGCGGCTTTGTCCTGACGCGCCAAGGCTTGGACGGCTGGCGCGAGCCACTCCACGCCGAAGCGCTGCGCCGTGGATTGGGCCAGGCGGCCGGCGCGCTGGTCATCGCCGATGGCGCGGTGTGGCTCTGGCGGCGGGCCGACGACCGCTGGCCGCACGCGCGCCAACGGCTGGACTTCTACCACGCCGGGCAACACCTGGCCGCCGGGGGACGGGGGCTCTTTGGCGAGGACGCCGACCAACTCAAGCGCTGGCTCAAGCCGTTGGTCCAACAACTCAAGAACCAATCAGCGGTCAAAGGGATCCCCAAACTGGAGGCCCTCCTGGCCCCGCTGCCCGAAGGATCGGCGGCAACGGCGGTGAGTCGCGAAGTGGCCTACCTGCGCGAACACCGGGAACGGCTGGACGATCGGGCGGCACAACGGGCCGGCGAACCGATCGGCAGCGGACCGGTGGAAGCGACCTGCAGGCAGGCGCAATGCCGCTTCAAACGCCCGGGCCAGTTCTGGAGCCGGGCGGGGGACGAAGCGCGGCTGGGCCTGGAAACCTTCTGGCGCAACGAGCGCTGGCACCTCCTCTTCCCTCACTCCTCATTCAATCCTGCAAGAAACTGAGATGCGCCCCGTCCTCGCGCAGTTCAATAATCATCCTTGAATCTGGCCTTGTCTTTGCTCTACGCTGCTTCTGAACGATCCACCTACGCCAGACGGACCTTGCCGGGATGACAAGGCCCAAGGTAGGGCGGGCTTCCAGCCCGTCCGCGGTCAAACAGGATCAGGCGTGGGTGCGATCAGGGTTAACAGAGGACAAAGGCATGAATGCAAGGCAGGAAACCAGATTCTCCATGTACCTGGCCGCCCACGCTGTGCTCGATCGCCACACCGCGGCGTGGCAGGGCCTGAAAGCCTTCGCCGACGGCGC
>JAKCAB010000130.1 GCA_021839785.1 bacterium
CCCTACGAGGCGGGCAGTTTCGACGTCGTGTGGTTGAACGAAGTGATCGAACACGTTCCCGACGAAATGCGGTCGCTCGCCGAAATTCGCCGCGTGCTGAAGCCCGGCGGGCGGTTGATCGTGTTCGCGCCGAACCGCCGGTATCCGTTCGAGACTCACGGTGTCTTTTTGCGCGGCAGCGACACCAAGGTGCCCCCGTGGGTTCCGCTGATTCCGTACGTGCCGGTCCCGCTGGGCCGGTTGGTCTTTCGCTACTGGGCGCGCAATTACTGGCCCCGCGAACTGCGGGCTTTGCTGGGCCGGGCCGGGTTCACCATTCTCGAACGGGCGTTTTTCTGGCAGACGTTCGAGAACATCTCCGGGAGTCAGCCGCGGTGGATCGCGCGCTGCAAAGCCCCGCTGCGGGCCATCAGCCGCTGGGGCGAGAAGAGCTTTCTCAAAGGCTTCGGAATTTCACAGATTTGGGTCTGCCAAAAATAACCCGCAAGGGCATCGCGGATGACGCAAAAAACCGAAACCCAACCCGCCACCGTGGCGGTCGAGACGATCACCGTGAAAGTGGACGGCCAGACCGTCGTGGTGCCGCGGACCACGCCAGACCCGCTGACCGCGAAGCCGATCGCCACCACGATGATTCTGGCGTGCGAGGCGGCGGGGGTCACGGTGCCGCATTACTGCTATCACCCCCGGTTGCCGGTGGCGGGCAACTGTCGCATGTGCCTGGTCGAGTACGGCACCCCGGCGCTGGGGCCAGACCGCAAGCCGCTGCGGAACCCGGACGGCTCGTTCGTGATCCAGAAATCCCCCCGCCCGGCCATCGCCTGCGCCACGCCGCTGTCGCCCGGCATGGAGATCTACACAAACACGCCGACGGTCAAGGCCATGCGCGAAGGCGTGCTGGAGTTTCTCCTCATCAACCACCCGCTCGATTGCCCGATCTGCGATCAGGCCGGCGAGTGCAAGCTCCAGGAATACTCCGTCGAATACGGCCAGTTCGCGAGCCGCTTCGTCGAGGCCAAGGTGCACAAGCCCAAACAGGTGGACCTCGGCCCGCGGATCATGCTCGACGACGAGCGGTGCATCCTCTGCACACGGTGCATCCGCTTCACTCGCGACATCGTGGGCGACGACGCCCTGGGCATCGCCAACCGCGGCAGCTACAACACCCTGGCCACCTATCCGGGCCGGCGCTTCGACAACAATTACACCCTCAACACGGTGGACATCTGCCCGGTGGGCGCGCTGACTTCGAAGGACTTTCGGTTCGAGATGCGGGTGTGGTTCCTGAAGGAAACCAAGTCCATTTGCACCAGTTGCGGCACCGGCTGCAACATCCTGATCGGCGCGCGCGAAAACCGCATTTACCGCTACACGCCGCGCGACAACGACGCGGTCAACCGCAGTTGGATGTGCGACTCCGGCCGGCTGAACTACCGGTGGATCGGGCGCGAAGACCGGTTGACCGAGGTGAAGATCCGCGGCCAACGCGGGAACTGGGCACAGGCAATCGGCGAAATCGCCAGCCGGCTCAAAGGGACCACGCCCGGTCGCCTGGCCATCGTCGCCTCGGCCCGGCAGACCAACGAAGAACTTTACCTGGTCCGCAAACTCGCCCAGTTCCTCGGCGCGGCCACCAGCACGGTGCCGCGACTCGGCGAGGGCGATCGGTTGCTGGTCAACGCCGACAAGAACCCCAACAGCGCGGGCGTGCGGTTGATGGGCCTGGCCGTAAACCCGCCGGGGACGAACCTGGCGACGTTCGCCGCGCGGGTGCGTGCCGACGAAATCACCGGCTTGATCGTGATCGGCGAAGATGTGACCAAACACGGCTTTGACCTCGAGACCTTGCGCCGGCTCGAATTGTTGGTGGTGAGCGACATTCTGCCAAACGGCGCGGCCGAGGTGGCGCATTTCGTTTTGCCCGGCTGCGCCCACGCCGAAAAGCGGGGCAGCTTCACGAACGTTCAGGGCCGCGTGCAACGGTTCGCGAAGGCCATCGAACCGCCCGGCGACGCCCGGCCCGAAGTTGAATTTCTCGGCGAACTCTGGGAGCGGCTCAGCGGCGAGGCGGCCCCGGCCAACGCCGAGCAGTTGTTCAACGAAATGGCCCGAAATGTGCCGGCGTTCGATAGCGTGACTTGGGCCGCGCTGGGCGACGGCGGTGTCCGATTGAACGTTGGTCCCGCCTCACCGGCTCCAAAGGAAGCCAAAGGGACCCAGTCCTAACGCGGATACCAATCGCGGAGACGCACCTCCACACCGGCATCGGCGCCGACCAATTGCTTGAACTTCGCGAGGTCGCTGCCGCGGGAATGGTAGGGATAGACGATCTTGGGCTTGAAGGCGCGGACCGCATCGGCCGCCTGCTGCGCCGTCATCGTGTAGGGCAGGTTCATGCACACGAAAGCCACGTCCACATTTTTGAGGGCGCGCATTTCGGGGATGTCCTCGGTATCGCACTGAGGTAAACCCGCGTCCCGCCCAAGGTAAGCAGGTAACCATTGTCGCGGCCTTTGGGGTGATAGCTCAGCCGTTCGCGGGTCAGGTTGTAAGCCGGCAAGGCCTCGATTGAAACGCTGCGGATCATGGCGGTTCCGCCGTTGGTCATGATTTTGGCCCGCGCCCGCAAGGCATCCGGCAGCTTCTCCGCGACCGTTGGCGGCGCCACGAGTTCCGCCCGCGCGCCGGCCACCGCCTGCAAGGTTGGCGGGTCGAAATGGTCGCCGTGAAGGTGGGTGATGAGCACCAGCGTGGCGGGCGGGAGACCGGCGAAACGATCCGCGCCGCCAACCGGGTCCACGTAGATGACCTCGTTCTTCCAGCCCAGCACCAGCGTGGCGTGGTTGATGGGGTGCACCACCAAGTCCCCGTCCTTGGTGGCGACGCGGTCACCGGACAGTTCGGCGCCGGCGCCCCAGGCGACCACCTGGCTGGCGAATAAAATGGCAATGATACCGGCGGCGAGACGAAGGCCATTCATGGCAAATTGTGGCGTATTCACGCCAGAACGATTCACCCCAAACCGGCCGGAACGCAAGCCGGCCACTTTCAGCGCAGATTCACCGCGCAGACAATCAAGGGCGAGCAAGACAAGCCGTTGACGTTGCCGATCTGAACGGGGTTGTTACGCGTAGGAAGGACGATTTCGACAGGTGGGGTGGCTGACGGGATTTGAACCCGTTTTTGCCATTTCGTGACGGTGCATGAAAAGTGTATCGAAACCGCATAAACATTGGCTAAAACCGCACTTTCTACGAAAACGGTCACAGGCGCGGAAAACGCACCAAAACGCAATTCCACTGTTGCAATCTGTTGCACGAAGGGAATCCCGGTTTCGCGAACCGTTGCAGCCGTCACCCCGCGGCGTGCAACAGTCCGCCGTTGCACGGGCCGCCAGAATGCCCGTTCTGGCGTCTATTCGCCCCGTGGGGGCGTCTTTCGCGAGTGGGCCGACGTTTGGTCACCGGTCCCCAGCCTTACGATACTGGGGCGCGTTCGGCGGGCAGCCAGGGGGCCAAAGCTTCGCGCGGTGGGCCGCTCAGAGTCCCATGCGACCACGCACCAGCTTCAGGAATTCGATGGGCGTGAGGATGGCCACGCCAAACGGCTTGCCCAAATCCAGCAAGTCCCGGTCGTTGCTGACGATGGCTTCGGCACGCGCGCCAAGGGCGCAAGCCAGGTAGCGGTCGTCTTTGAGGTCCCGACTGCGGGATTTGCCCAGCGGCGCGGCGTCCACGAACCTGGCCACGGTCAACAGCCAGTCCAGCACCGGCGCGGATCCACACCGGGCCGTTTGGCGGCCAGAATGGCGGGCACGCGGGCGTCGTATTCCGCCCACACGTCGGGCGTCACGCAGAGGCGCACTTGGCCGCTGGCCGCCAGTTGCAGGCAGGCGCGCGGGTGGCCACCCCAGCCGATGGCCGACACCAGCACGCCGCAGTCCAGCACGGCGGGAATCACTTGCCCGCCTTTCGGGCCTCTGCCGCGCGACTGGCGCGGAGGCGGGGTTCAATGTCCTGCTCCACATCCGGCGTGAGGGGGTCTTGCGGCAGGCGGGCCATGACTTCCTCGAAACGTCTGAAACTGGCCCCCATTTCTTCGCGGGACAGGGCGCGCAAGCCGGCGCGGATCACGTCGCAGGCGTTGCCGTAGAGGCCGGAGCGGACCCGTTGTTCGATGAAGCGGTCCAGTTCCGGCGGCAGGGAGATGTTGCGCGTCTTGGCAGCCATGCCGGCCAACGTGGGACTGCCAACAAGGCTTGTCAATCTTTGGCGGCGTGGGCGGATAGGCGCCCAGCCGACGCGCCCACAGTCAACGGCCTATCCTGGCCACCTCACCGCTTCAAGAGTCGTGTTACCCTTTCATAGTAGGGTGACGAACTGGCGGAATCGACAGGGGGGAGGGTAGGGAAGCGGTCGGCGGCGGGTGGAAACGACAGGGGGGCGTTCGGAACTTTCTGGGTCGCCAGCGCCAGAATGGACGCTTGGCCGCGCGGGGTGGTGCACAGAAATGCCCGCT
>JAKCAB010000429.1 GCA_021839785.1 bacterium
CCCGACTGGCGGCGACTTGTGACTCCGACTCCTTCTCGTCCAGCGGCGCCAGCACGCCGACTTCGACCCGCTTCCGGTTTTCGCGCAGCAGTTGCTCGGCGAGTTGCAGGCCGATCTGGGCGGCGCCGATGGTTTCGCGGGCGGCAATCAATTCGTAATAGGCCAGCTCAACGGTCGTGACCGTGTTGATGATCTGGCTGCGGAGCGCCAACTGGGAGACTTCCAGATTCTTTCGACTCAGAGCGATGTTCAACCGCGAGCCGTCGATCCAGAAATTCCTGAGCAGCGGCTGGGTGAAGCTGAGTGAAAAGCCGCCGCTGGTGTTCTCGAACGGCAGCGAGCCACCGAGCACGTCCTGCCGCGAGCCGAAGCTGTCGTTGAAGCTGCCTCCCAGATTGTAGGTGAGCCCGGTGGGGAGCAGGCCGTTGACCCCCAGGTTGAATCGTTCGGTGGAAGTCTGGGCCGTGCCATAAGGCCGGTTCTGCGCGTCGTAGCCGCCTGGTTGGGTGTTGGAATCGTAGCTGACGCCCGCCCCGAAGACGGGTTCGTACGCGCCGTAAGCTCCCCACAAGGCGGCGCGGGAGATTTCCGGCCCGAGCTTTTGGATCCGGATGTCCAAATTCTTTTCCAGCGCCATTTGCAGGCAGTCCTGCAGGGTCACGGACTTGGTTTCGGCAGCCTGGATGCCTGCCTCAAAACTGGCCACGGCGGCGGCGAGGGCAAAGGAGGAAATCAGGTTCAGTTTCATTCGTTGCGGGCAGCTTGGGTTATTTGAATGGGCGCGTCAAATCAAGGTCCATTGTGCTCGTTGGCACCGCTTTGGGGCGGGGGAGGCGACACGGAAGAAGGACGGCGACACCCCACCGCGCATTCACGCGGCAAGGCAATCGTCCAACGCGCTTCGCGCCAACTGCGGAGCCCCGGCATGGTCTTCTATAGACACCGCCGCCGGGGCTTTGTTTCACGAACCTGCGGCAAACGCCGGCCGGGCCGCGCCCAACGCGGTCGCCTCCACAGCCGGGAGTCAGGCCGCCGCCGCCCGCCACGCCCGGTGTTCGCGCAGCAGACATTTGCTCATCACCACGGTCAGCCCCGCGGCGCGGGCCTCCTCCGCCGCCGCGTTGTGCACGATGCCGTCCTGCATCCACACCGCCTTTGCGCCCACGGCAATGGCGTCCGCCACGATGGCGGGGACGGCCTCCGGCCGCCGGAAGATGTCCACCACGTCGATTGGCACCGGCACGTCGCGCAAGGAACCGTAGGCGCGTTCGCCCAGGATTTCGGTGAGATTCGGATTCACCGGCAAGATGCGATAGCCCTGGCCTTGCAGGTAGGCCGCCACGCGGTAACTGTCGCGGTCCGGCTTGTCCGAAAGGCCGACCACCGCAATCGTCCGGGCCGTCTCCAGAATCCGACGGACCTCGTCGGAACTGGCGTTTTGCCGGGGCATCTCACAAACGTCATGCATGGGAGTGAACTTGGGGTGCGCTCCCGGGCAGCGCAAATCCAAGATTGGCCTGGGGGATCAAATGAGCGGCTTGCGGAGCCGTTCGCCCTTCAAGGCGGCCTGGATCACGACGAACTCACCGAGGTTGCCGGTGGTCAGCATGCCCACCAACCGGCTGTCGCGCAGGACCGGCATCGCGTGGCAGGGGCAGTCCTGGAGGCGCAGGAAGGCTTCGGCGGTGGATTCCCAGGCAAACGCCGTCCGGAAGTCCGTCACCATGAAATCGCCGACGCGCGCGGTGGGATCCTGCTTGCTCAAGCCGGCGAGCAACCGGGAGCGGGTCAGCACGCCCACGACCCGGCCGTTTTCCACCACCGGGAAATCTTCCTGGAAGCCGGCCGTCACCTGTTGCACCGCGCGGGTGAGCAAATCCTGCGTGGCCAGCGCCCGGAATTCTTTGATCATCACGTCCTCGACCCGCACCGTGGCCAGCAACGACTTGGTTTTGACGAAGTCCGCCTCCGCTTCCGCGCCCAGGAACACAAAGATGGCGATCACCAGCCACCAAATGTTGTAGTACAAGCCGATCGCGCCGAAACCCCAGGCCAGCGCCTGGCCGACGGTGGCTGCCACTGAGGTGGCCCGGGCAAAATCCATCTTCATCGCCAGCAACGCGCGCAGCACCCGGCCGCCATCCATGGGAAACGCGGGCACGAGGTTGAAGACGGCCATCAGGCCATTCGCGTAAAAGAGGTTTATCAGCAGATCGCCCCCCACCAGCCGCACGCCGGCCAGCAGGCGCTCTTGAGGCGGTGCCCGCAGTATCAGGTAAAGCAGGATACCCAGCACCACGTTCACCGCCGGACCCGCCAGGGCGATGAGCAGTTCCTGGCTCGGTTTTTCGGGCAGTCGCGAGAGCCGGGCGAGGCCGCCGATCGGGAGCAGGGTGATGTCGTGCGTTTCGATGCCGAACCGGCGCGCGGTCAGGCAATGCCCCAATTCATGCATGACCACGACACAAAAGAAGGTGGCGATGAACAGCACTCCACCCACCGCGTCGATCCACTGGTGACGATGCTGGTAACCGCTGTAAGCCGCGTAGGCAAGCAAGACCAGGAACGTCGCGTGCATGTGCACGTCGATGCCGGCCACTCGTCCGATGCGCCAGGACCATTTCATGTTCGTACCGCGATTAGGGTAGCACGGGCGGTTTGCGGGGGAAGCGGGAAGCGGAGCAATCTGCGCGATTGGCTTGGCACCTGCTGGTTTGTCCGCTAAACAACGCCCGAACACCATGCGCCCAGGAACCGACAGTTTCATTGACGGCGGCTTTCCTTCGCCGCGCTTCGCCCGCAGCAAGTGTCTGGTGGTGGCGGGCCTGTTGCTCGCCGGACTGACCCGGGGCGGCGCGGAGGTCGTCATCAACGAAATCCATTACAACCCCGACGTGAAGACCGAGCGCGTCGAGTTCATCGAGTTGTTCAACGCCGGCGCCGCAGCGTTGGACCTCGCTGGCTGGCAGTTCACCGACGGCGTGCAATTCACCTTTCCGGCCACAACCCTGCCCGCGGGCGGGTACGTGGTCGTTGCGGAAAATCCCGCCGCGCTCAAGGCCAAGTTCGGTGTGGACGCGCTGGGGCCTTTCATTGGCAACTTGTCCAAGTACGGCGAACGGCTGGTGCTGCGTGACGCGGCCGGCAACAAGGCGGACGAGGTCGATTACCAGCCTGGTTTTCCGTGGCCGACGGTGGGCGATCCGCCGGGTTACTCGATCGAGTTGATCAACCCCGCGCTCGACAACGACCTGGGCGGGAGTTGGCGGGTGTCGGTGGCCGGCGGCGCCAGCCAGCCGCAGACGCAAACCCCGATCAATCCCGGCTCCCCATGGCGTTACTTCAAAGGCACGCAGGAGGCGTCGGTTCCCACCACGGCCTGGCGCGAAAACGGGTTTGACGACGCGGCCTGGTCCGTCGGCGCGTTGCCGATCGGCTACGATCCGGCGCTGCCGTTGGGCACGCGGCTCGACGACATGCGCTACCAGTACACCTCCGTGTTCCTGCGGCGCGCGTTCTCGGTGAGCGACCCGGCGAAAGTGAGCACGCTGATCCTCGAAGCGCTTTACGATGACGGCTTCAAAGTGTGGATCAACGGGAACCGCGTCCTGGACGTGAACATCAGCGCCGGCGAGGTGCCTTTCGACGGCACGGCAGCCACCGCGATTGAATCGAACGACTTCGCGACCTTTACGATCGACAACGCCGGCCGTTTCCTGCGCGCCGGTCCGAACGTCATCGCCGTCCAGCTCCACAACGCCTCGCGAGGCAACAGCAGCGACTGTTTCTTCGATGGCCGGCTCACGGCCCAGACCGGGCCCCGCAGCCGCGGTCCCACGCCGGGCCGCTTGAATGCCGCCTACGCGGACAATGCGCCGCCGCAAATTCGCCAGGTCGAGCACACGCCCACCCAACCGCACTCCGGTGAGCCGGTGCTCATCACCGCCAAGGTCACCGACCCGGACGGCGTTGCCGCTGTGACGTTGCACTACCAACTCGTCGATCCTGGCGCGTACATCGAGTTGACCGACGCGGCTTACGAAACGACTTGGACCGACGTGCCCATGAACGACGCCGGCGCCGGCGGCGACGCGGTCGCCAACGACAACGTTTTCACGGCGACTCTCCCACCCGGCGTGCAAACCAACCGCCGGTTGGTGCGCTACCGGATCACCGTAGCCGACGCGTTGGGCAATCAGGTGCGCGTGCCTTACGCGGACGATTCGCAGCCGAACTTTGCTTACTTCGTTTATGACGGCGTGCCGGCCTGGACGGGCGCGGTGCGGCCGGGCGCCGCCGGCAGTTTGGGCCAGCCGTTCACCGTCAGCGCCGAGCAGATGAACCGGCTGCCGGTGCTGCACTTGATTGGCAAGCAGAGCATCATCGAAACTTCCACCTGGTTCAGCCGGTACGGCGGCGACGCGTATCCCTGGCTGGGCAAGTTGGTCTATGACGGCCGGGTTTATGACCACATCCACCATCGCGCCCGCGGCGGCGTCTGGCGGTACT
>JAKCAB010000762.1 GCA_021839785.1 bacterium
AACGACCCGCAGCGCACCGCCTACCATCTGGGCTGGCTGGCGGTGCATCGGGAGCGGGCGGCGTGGGAGCAGGTGCGCGCGGACCTGGACAACATCGACCCCCAGGAGCTTTTCCCCAGCCAGAAGAGCTGGGTCGAGGAAATCCGGCGGAGCCTGCCCCAATAAGTCCGGCAAACAGGGTGCCTGTTCGGCTGCGCGCGGCAAAACAGGATTTCGAACGACTGAAGAGCACCGGTCCACCGGGGCGCCAGCGCGGCGAGCCGCACGTTTCGGTCTAGCTTCCGCGGGGCCGGCGGTTAACAATCCGCTCCGCACATGAAGACACCTTGGCTCTCTCTCCTTTGTTTGGCGGCGCTCAGCCTGCAAGCCGCCAGTTCCTTCCGCCCGGTCCAACTCCGCTGCGAGTATCTCGACCATCCGCTGGGCATCGACGCCGCCCGGCCGCGCCTGAGCTGGATCCTCGAACCGCGCAATCCGCAGGCCCGCGGCGCGCGGCAGACCGCCTACGAGGTGATCGTGGCGAGCACCGCCGCCCGGCTCGCCGCCAATCAGGGCGACCTGTGGGCCAGCGGCGAGGTGACGAGCGATCAATCGATCCAGGTCCATTACGAGGGCGCCCGCCTCGCTTCCGGCCAGGACTGTTTCTGGAAGGTGCGCGCCTGGGACGAAGCGGGCGTGGCGAGCGAGTGGAGCCGGCCCGCGCATTGGAGCGTGGGCTTGCTCGAACCGGCCGACTGGCACGGCGTCTGGATCGGCAAGGACGAGCAGGAACAGGCCTCGTTTCTGAGCGACGCGTCCTGGATTTGGTTTCCCGAAGGCGATCCCGCGTCGGCCGCGCCGGTCGGCGTGCGCTACTTCCGGCGTCGATTCGAAATTCCCGAGAAGGCCAAGGTCAGCGCCGCGCGGTTGCTGGTGGCCGGCGACAACGAGTTCACCGTGTTCGTGAACGGCCATCAGGTCGGCATCGGCAGCAACTTCAAGGCGGCTTCGGAATTCGACGTGGCCTCGCTGCTCGCGGCCGGCGAGAACGTGGTGGCGGTGTCGGTGAACAACGTGGGGGACAGCCCGAATCCCGCTGGATTGCTCGCCCGGCTGGAAGTCACGCTAAACCCTGGCGGCCATTTCTTCATCGCCACGGACCAGGATTGGAAGGCGTCGCGGATCGCCGTCGAAGGCTGGACGGGCCGCGACTTCAACCACGGTGGCTGGTCCGACGCCAAAGTTCTTGGCCCGGCCGGCATGGCGCCTTGGGGCCAGGTGGCCGGACCGGAAGAACGTCGCCTGGCGGCGCGCCAGTTGCGGAAAGAATTCGCGGTCGAAAAGAAAGTGCGCCGGGCAATGGTCTATTTCAGCGGCCTGGGCTTGTCGGAGCTTTACCTGAACGGCAAAAAGGTCGGCGACGAGGTGTTGTCGCCCGGCCTGACCGAGTATCCGAAGCGGGTCTTCTACGTCACGCATGACGTCACCAAGCTGCTCAAACGCGGAGCCAACTGCGTCGGCGCCTGGCTCGGCAACGGCCGCTATTACGCGCCGCGCAGCACCGTGCCCACCGGCACGCGCACCTACGGCTATCCGAAGCTGCAGCTCGAATTGCGGATCGAATACACCGACGGCTCGACGGCGGCAGTCGTCAGCGACGGCACCTGGAAGCTCACGACGGAAGGTCCCATCCGCGCGAACAACGAGTACGACGGCGAGGAGTACGACGCGCGGAAAGAGATGCCGGGCTGGGCCGAGGCCGGATTCAAGAACGAGGGTTGGGAGCCCGCGCAAACCGTCGCCGCGCCAGGCGGCAAACTGGTGGCCCAGATGATCCGCCCGATTCGGGTGGTGCAGACGATCAAGCCGGTGTCGTTCAAGGAACTCAGCCCCGGCGTGTGGATTTACGACCTCGGTCAAAACATGGTGGGCTGGTGCCGGCTCAAGGTCCGCGGCAAGGCCGGCACGGTGGTGACGCTGCGCCACGCTGAATTGCTCAAGCCCGACGGCTCGCTTTACCTGGACAACATCCGCAGCGCCAAGGTCACGGACCTGTACACGTTGAGGGGCAAAGGCACCGAGCTGTACGAACCGCGCTTCACCTACCACGGTTTTCGCTTCGTGGAACTGCGCGGCTTTCCTGGCAAGCCGGACCTCGAAACGCTCGAAGGCCGCGTCGTGCACGACGACCTCGAATCCGCCGGCGAATGGTCCTGCTCGAACCCGCTGTTGAACCAGCTTTACCGGAACATCTGGTGGGGCGTCAGCGGGAATTACCGCAGCATTTCCACCGATTGCCCGCAACGGGACGAACGCCAGGGCTGGTTGGGCGACCGCTCCGAGGAGTCCAAGGGCGAAACGTTCTTGTTCGACACCGCGGCACTTTACGCGAAGTGGGTTCAGGACATGGCCGACGCGCAAAAGGACAACGGCAGCGTGCCCGACGTTTGCCCTTCCTATTGGCCGATCTATTCCGACAACGTCACCTGGCCAAGCAGCACCGTGATCATCCCCGGCCACCTCTACACCCAGTTCGCCGACGCCGACCTCATCGCGAGCCATTATCCGAGCATGAAGCTGTGGGTGGACCACATGGCCACCTTCATCAAGGACGACCTCATGCCGCGCGACACTTACGGCGACTGGTGCGTGCCGCCGGAAGACCCAAAGCTGATTCACTCGAAGGATCCGATGCGGAAGACGAATCCGACAATCCTGGGCACGACGTACTTTTACCACTGCCTTGAACTCATGGGGAACTACGCCGAGATGCTCGGCAAGGCGGACGACGCGCAGCGTTACCGCGAACTTGCGGCCAGGTTGAAAACCGCCTTCAACGCCAAATTTTACGACGCGCAGAAAGGTTATTACGACAACGGTTCACAAACCTCGTGTGTGCTGCCGCTGGCCTTGGGACTCGTGCCGGCCGACCAGAACCAGCGCGTCTTCGACCACTTGATTGAGAAGATCACCCACGAAACGAAGGACCATGTCGGCACCGGGCTGGTGGGGGGCCAATGGTTGATGCGCACGCTCAACGACCACGGCCGCTCGGATCTCGGTTACGTGCTCGCCTCGAATCGCAACTACCCGAGCTGGGGCTACATGATCGAAAAAGGCGCCACCACGATCTGGGAGCTCTGGAACGGCGACACCGCCGATCCCGCCATGAACTCGGGCAATCACGTCATGCTCGTCGGCGATCTGGTCATCTGGTTTTACGAAGATTTGGCGGGCATCAAGTCCGACCCGCGCCACCCCGGCTTCAAGCACATCCTCATGGCGCCGCACCCCGTGGGCGACCTTACTCACCTCAAGGCCACCCACCGTTCGCCTTATGGCCTGATCGCCAGCGAATGGCGCCGTGAAGCTGGGGAATTCTCGTGGCAAATTACCGTGCCCGCCAACACGACGGCCACCGTCTGCGTGCCCGCGGCCAGCGCCGATGCCGTGGCCGAAAGCGGTAAACCGGCCGCCCAAGCCGTGGGTTTGAAGTACGTCGGCCTAGAAAGTGGGCGCGCCGTTTTCGAAGTCACCCCAGGCCGTTACTCGTTCACCAGCCGCTGACGCGGCTTACGCCCCGCGCTGCCGGACCTCGGCTTTCTTGCGTTCGAGTTCCTCTTGGAGCTTGCGCCGTTCGGCCGCGAGTTGCTGGCGGGCTTTGTCGGCAGCTTCGGCGTCGCCGGCTGCCTCGGCGTTGGCGATCTCGGTGCCGGCGGCCAATTCGCGTTCCGCGATCCTGGCTTTGTAGCGTGACTCGAGTTCGGCAATCTCGCGCTTCTGGTCGTCGGTCAGGGTCACGGCGGGCGATTGCCGGCCGAGCCGTTCCATCGCAAGTTCGTAGGCGGTCTTCATCGGAAAGGGAGACTGACAGAAAAGTCCGCCGTGTCAGCGCGGATCATCCGCGTTGTCGGGTGGCGCCGGTTTGGCGGCCGGCGCTTTTTTCTTCCAAGGCATCTCGGGAAAGCGCGCGGGAATTTTCACAGCGGGCGGTGGCTTGGCGATCGCCAAGTCATCGGCCGCGCTCGCCTTCGCGCTGGGTGGCGCCAGGTTTCCGCGCCAGGACGCGATCCGCGCCTGCAAACCGTGATGTTCGGCCTTCGCCTTGTCGCCGGCCTTCAAATAGAAAACTGACAGATTGGTGTGAACGAGCGGTTCGTGCGGCCGCAACTGCTCTGCCTTGTGGCCCTCGGCAAGGGCACGGGCGAAATCGCCCAGCCGGCAATAAGCCATGCCCAGGGAAAGTTGGGCGTCGAAATGCGCCGGGTCCGACTTCAGGATGGCCTCGAATTTGGCCGCGGCCCCGGCGTAATTGCCTTGGCTAAAGTCGTACATCGCATCGTCGAATTGATCTTGCAGCGACACCATGCGCCCTAGACCGCCGACGGTAGCGCACCGTTCCCGGCCCGCGCAAGGGCGCCGCCTGCGATTCGTCGTCGTGGACTTGCTGTCTGCGACGTTGCGCAGTTCGACTTCTGCGTTCCGACTTCGAGGCCTTTTGGGGAAACCATCGAAG
>JAKCAB010000742.1 GCA_021839785.1 bacterium
CACGTCGTCCAACCGTCAAAGCCACGGAATCGCCGGCGACCAAGCCGGCGGAGCCGAAGCCCCCCACCGCCAAGGAAGAGAAGGCGATGGCCAAATACCAGCGCGAAAAAGACAAGCTCAAGATTCAGCAGCTTGAGCGTGAACGCGACGATTTGAACAGGCGCCTCCGCGTCCTAAGCCGTCAGTTGGACGACCTGCGACGTCAGACCGGCGCGACGAACACGTCATCGGGCACGGACCAGTTGACCATCCTGCGCGCACGGCTGGAGGCTTACGAAGCGCGGGCGGTGCCTTACACGGCCGCGGAACTGGCTTTGTTAAAACCCACCGCGCCGGCGACGCCGTTCTCCGAAGAGGCCGTCTCGAAACGCCCGCTGCGCCAGGTTCCGGCGGGGGCGGCCACGCTGTTGGCGGATGCCGAGCGGGCGCTGCGCAGCCGACGCTTCGACGAAGCCGAGCGCAAGGTCCAGCAGGCCCTGCAGCTCGACGAACGCAACGTGGACATGCTGAATTACCTGGCGGCGACGCAAATCGAACAGAGCCGCCTCGACGAGGCTGAAGGCACGTTGAAGCGGGCGCTGGCCGTGGACCCGAACAGCCCGGACGCCCTCTCCTTGATGGGCCTGCTGCGGTTTCGTCAGAGCAAGTACGACGAAGCCTTCACGCTGCTCAGCCAGGCGGCGCAGTTGAACCCGGACAACGCGACCACGCAGAACTATCTGGGCGTGACGCTGAACCAGCTCGGACAGCGCAAGCCGGCGGAGACGGCGTTGCGCCGCGCGATCGCCCTGGATCCCAACTACGGCGAAGCGCACGCCAACCTCGCCCGGGTGTACGCGGTGCAAAAGCCGCCGTTCCTCGAACTCGCGCGCTGGCATTACGAGAAGGCGCTCAGCCTCGGCCAGGCCAAGGATGCGGAGATGGAGAAACTGCTCTCCACCGCCGAAAAAGCCCCGGCCACGCCGGGCAAGTGAGGGTTACGCGCCAGCGCTTCCCCGCCTCCCATGTTGGGCCAAAGGATCGAGGAAATGGTGGTGCCCACGCGCGGACGCGGTTTCGTGGAGATTACCGGCCGGGTTCAGGAACTCGTCACGAGCACCGGCTGGCACGCGGGTGTGGTGACGCTGCACTTGCGACACACCTCGGCCTCGCTGCTCATCCAGGAGAACGCCGACCCGGAAGTGCGCCGCGACTTGGAGCGTTTTTTCGGCCGGCTCGTGCCGGATGGCGACGCGCTGTTCCGGCACACGTGCGAAGGCGACGACGATATGCCCGCGCACGTGCGGACCGCTTTGACGACGGTAAACTTGAGCGTGCCCTTCGCCGACGGGCGCCTGGCCCTGGGTACCTGGCAGGGCATTTACGTCTGGGAACACCGCCAGGCTTCGCATCGCAGGTCGGTGACCGTGCATGTGCTCGGCGAATGAACGCAACTGAAAGTCCGACCGGATCCGGCCAGCAGACTTTTCCCGAAAGCGATGCAGTGCGCGGCAAACATGAACGATCGCCGGTTCGCCGGATTCTGAAAGAGGTTCTATGATTCGATGCTCCAACTCCAACCGGTCGGCCCGCGCGCGCCGGGTTCTTCTATGCTTCGCGCTCATTGGCCTGGCACCGTTGCCTGGCCGGGCAGACGACAACACCAACCGCTTCGGCTTCACGGGGCCAGAGATTTTCCCGATCGACAACCTCATCAGCCACCTGCGCAGCGCCGACCTCGACGGTGACGGCCTGCAGGATTTGATCGTGGTGAACAACGCGCGCTCGAAGATCAACCTTCTGTTCAACCAGACCGGCCACACCAACACCACCGAAGCGCCGACGATCAAGCGCCAGCTCAACGAACTGCCGCCCGACGCGCGCTTCCGCATCGAGTCCATCGCCTCGGAAAAACGGATTTCGTCGCTCGTCGTGGCGGATTTGAACGGTGATGATCGGCCGGACCTGGCCTATTTCGGCGAACCGAAGGAACTGGTCGTCCAGTACCGCGAAGGCACCGCCGCGTGGAGCACGCCGAAACGCTGGCCGCTCGATGACGGCCTGCTGAACATGAACGCGCTCACCGAAGGCGACCTCAACGGCGACGGCCGCACCGACCTCGTGCTGGTGGGCGAGTCGGCGTTGTACTTCCTCGCACAAAAGCCGGACCACACCCTCGCCGAACCGGAGAAGATTCCGTACAGCGGCGCGGTCAAGGCGGCGCAGGTTTTGGACATCGACGGCGACGGCCGGCAGGACTTGCTGTTGGTGAACTGGGACCAGGCGAGCCCGTTCCGGTTTCGCCTGCAAAACGCCGCGGGCCAACTCGGGCCGGAAATTCACTTCGACTTCCCGGCCATCCGGTCCTACTGGTGCGACGACCTCGACGGCGACAAGAAGACCGAGGTGGTTACCATCGCCCAGAAATCCGGCCGTGCGCAGATTTCGAACTTCCTGCTCAAGCCCGCGGAGCCGCTCGCCGGCACGTTCCTGCAAGGCCAGTTCCAGCTCCAACCGCTCGCGAAGACCAGCAAGAACCGGCGCGGCATCGTCTGGGCCGACATCAACGCCGATGGCGCCATGGACCTCCTGGTGGCGGACCCGGACGGTGGCCAGGTGACGTTGTTTCTTCAACAAAAAGACGGCTCGCTCGGCGCGCCGCGCACGTTCCCCGCATTGACGGGTGTGGCCGAGCTCGCGGTGGCGGACTGGGATGGCGACGGCCGGCCGGAGGTTTTCATGCTCAGCGTGGACGAGCGTCAGGTGGGTGTGACGCGCTTCGAAGAAGGTGGCCGGCTGCCGTTTCCCACCACTCTCAACCTGGAAGGCCGCCCGCTGACGATGGCCGTGGGGGCGCTGCGGTCCGGCGAAAAACCGACGCTGGCGGTGATTGTGGACCAGGATGGCAAACGCGATCTCGTCCTCCGCCACGCGGACGGCACCGATCGCCGCCAGAAGCTCAGCGAGAATTTCAAATCCACGCCCAGCGCGCTGGCCCTCCACGACATCGACCAGGACGGTCTTGCCGATCTCATCGTGCTGGTGCCTTACGAGAAGATCAAAGTGCTGCGCCAGGTGGACGATCAACCCTTCGAGGAATTGGACGTGGCGCCCCCCGGTGGCAGCGCCGAGCAACCGTGGTTGAGCGTTGCGGACGTGGACGCCGACGGCAAAGCGGAATTGCTGCTCGCGCAAAAGAACTTCCTGCGCGCGGTGGTACTGGCAGCCGAAGCGCCGCCCGCCGGCTCCACCAACAAAGCGACCTGGAATTTCCAGGTGAAGGAACAGATCAATGGCGAATCCAGCAGTTCGCGCATCATCGGCGCCACCGCCGTGCCCAACGGCACGAACCAGGTCGCCAGCCTGTTCCTGCTCGATGCCGACCGCAAGCGGCTCTCGCTTTGCGAGCGCGACGCCGCGGGCGTCTGGAAGGCGGTTCGCAGCGTGCCGTTGCCCATGACGGATTTCACCGGCCTGCAAGCCATCGCCCTGGGCGGAACGAATTTGAACGCCGTCGCCTTCATCGGCCTGGGTGGTGTGGCGTGGCTCCCGCTCTTCGGCCAGGTGTGGGACTTCAAGGAACTCGACGATTACGAGACGCCCATCCGCGACGGTTTCCTCCACGACGTGGTGTCCGGCGACCTGAACCACGACGGACGCAAAGATCTGGTCTTCCTCGAGACGGCCAAAAACTACCTCGACATCGTCACCTTCGAACCGCCGCGCCGGTTGGTGCCGGCGAATCGCTGGCAGGTTTTCGAGGAACGCACCTTCCGCGGCCGCATGGGCACGATGCCGGAACCGCGCGAGGCGCTGATTGCCGACTTCACCGGCGACGGCAAGAACGACCTCGTGGTGCTCGTCCACGATCGCATCCTGCTTTACCCGCAGGAATAGGCGCGGATGGTTCTCCCGCTTGCCGTCAAGGCATCCGCGATTTGCGGCGGGCTGGGGGGACAGCCCACCCTGCCGGGCATCGGTGGGGCGACGCTCCTGCGGAGCCCTGACTCTTGTCTTCTGCGTCGGCTCGACCGGAGTCTCGCCCCACCCTGGAATTGCCACGGAGTCGCGGAGACGCCGAGGTCCAATGAGGAACTCAAGAACTCAGGAACTGCGGTCTGGGCTTTCCGGCTTTCCTGCGTTCCTCATTCAAACTCCGGCCTCGGTGTCTTGGATTGCAGGGCTGGACGGAGTCTCGCCCCACCCTGGAATTGCCACGGAGTCGCGGAGACGCAGGGATCCAATGAGGAACTCAGGAATTCAGGAACTCAGGAACTGCGGATTGGGCTTTCCGGCTTTCCTGACTTCCTCATTCAAGCTCCGGGCCTCGGTGTCTCAGCGCCTGTTTGAAAACTCTCGAACGGCATTGGTCGCTCAGGCCCGGCGGCGGAGTTGAAGGCGAAGCCTGGCCAGGTGAACCCAGGCCTCCGCACGCGATTCGGTACGCGCGTCGTCCCGGACCAGACGCCGGGGGCGCATCCGCCCGCCCAACGCCCGCTCGCCCACCCGACGCCGC
>JAKCAB010000590.1 GCA_021839785.1 bacterium
GGGCATCGTTGTGCCCGGCTTGGTACCCAGCGGGTCGAGCAGCCAGGCGCGGACGTAACTTGGGTTCAGGCGGGCGGCCGCGCGCCCCAGCAGCGGAGCGGTTTTGCGCTTCAGCCGCGCGAGCACCGCGGGTTCCGCCACGTGGCAGGCAGTGCAATTGAGTTCGCCCAGCAACACTTCGCCGGCATCGAGCCCTTCGACTCCGATGTCCAAAGCGGGAAAAGCCGGCGGTCGCGGGGCTGCCGCCACGCAAGTTTGAGCCATCCAGCCCGCCAGGGTTACCGCCGCCAGCCATCGCCGGCCGACGGCGCGTGCCGGGCCGGCTTCTAAGTTCGCTGCAGTTGACGGGGCAGTTCGGTCCATGTGCGTCTGCGGGGCAACGTTACCCAAACTCGACGCCGCCAGCACGCGCTTCCTTCAGCGCAACTCAGGATCGACAGGGCGCGGTCCAATCCCAACACTGGCGCAGTTATGGCTAAGAAAATTGTGATCCAACCCGCGGATGCGCCGAAGCCGGTCGGTCCTTACAACCACGCTATGCGCGTGGGGGACCTGCTTTTCTGCGCCGGCCAGATCCCGCTCGATCCGGCCACCGGCAACCTTGTGCCGGGCGACATCCGAGCCCAAACCGAGCGCGTGCTGCTCAACGTCAAAGCGATCCTCGACGCCGAGAGGCTCACGTTCGCCAACGTGGTGAAGACGACGGTGTTCATGGTGGACCTGTCGGAATTCGCGGCGATGAACGAAGGGTACGCGCGGTTTTTCACAGGCGATTTCCCGGCGCGGAGCACCGTGCAAGTCGCCGCCTTGCCCCGCGGCGCACGCGTCGAGATCGAAGTCCTCGCGCACTACTGAGCTTCGCCGGCTCCGGCTGTTGCACTTTAGGTGCCAAGCTTTGCACAATATTTGTCGCAATTGAGACACATATTGTGCAGAATTCAGACATGAGTGCATCCCGACAGAGCCACGATTGGCTGCTGCTTTTTCTGCGGGTTCTCGACTTGGTTGCGAGGCCTTCCCCCGCCAACATCCTGCAGCCGTTCGAGGCCTGGGAACATCGGAGCCGACTCCGGCTTCGCCTCCGGAGTCTGGAACGCGCCCAGTACCTTGAGCGAGTTGAAGGACGTTCTGTTCGTCGTCCGACTGCGGCGGGCCGCGCAACGGCCTGGGGCGGACTTGATCCCGCCGAACGTTGGAAGCGCCTGTGGGACGGTCAATGGCGGATTGTGATCTTCGATCTGCCTGCTCGCGAAGTCAGCCTGCGCCAACAACTCGCCCGTTGGCTCCACGCTCAGCGACTGGGGTATCTGCAAAACAGCGTTTGGATCTCACCCGATCCGATCGACTCGCAACCGTCTCCGGTGCGTCGGCTGAAGCCGAACTCGGAGGCGTTCACCGTCCTGACCAGCCGACCGGTGCCGCCCAGCACCGACGCCAGTCTGGTCGAAGGCGCGTGGGATTTTGCGCACATCAATCAGCGGTACGGCGCTTGGTTCGAGGTCGCAGACCGTGGACTTGGACTGGCCGAAGCATCCGATCTCGCATCGGCGAAACTGAAACAATGGTTGCGGGCCGAGCGCGAGGCGTGGCTGGCGGCAGCGACGATGGACCCGTTTCTCCCCGAACAATTGCTACCGGCGGGTTACGCGGGGCGCAAAGCTTGGGACCGACGCAATGCCGTTTTCGCAGCGCTTGCTCGGCATGTCGTGGGGGGTGGGAGTTGACCGAACTCGAAGGCGTGCGCGGCTTGGACAATAATTGTCACAATTGCGACAGATAGTGTGCCAATACAATCCACGCGCACTTCACGATCAGGGGTGGCGATCAATGGGATGCGGAGAGCGCTTGGAGCGCGGCAGCGGCTTTTTCACGGGCGGTTTCGATTCGGCGATCGTTGGACGGGGCTTCGTCGGCTGCCAGGCGCCAGGCAGCCGCGGCTTCGTCTTTCCGGCCCAACGCTGCCAGGGCGTTGCCGCGCCGGTAGTGGATGTGCGCTTCGCGGGTGGTTTCGAGTTTGCCGGTGGCGAGGTTCTTCGGGTATTCGAGCGCGCGGTTGAACTCAGCCAAGGCCTCGGCGGGATGACCGGCCATCAACTGCTCGTCGCCCAAGGCGAGGTGGGCTTCCTCGAACAAATCGTGCGCTTCGTGCGCACCTTCCCAGATGGTAATGCGGACTGAGTCGAGCAGCTTGGCCGTTTCGGCGTAGTCGCCCAAGCGGTTGTGCGAACGGGCCAGCAAAGCGGCAAAGTCCGAGCGCCCTTTGCCCTCCTCGAACGCGCCTTGGAGCCGGTCGCGGGCTTCGCTGGTCAACGCACGCTTGTCGGCGTCGGTGCCGGCTTTATCGGCAAGGGCGAAAAGGACATTCGCCAAGTCGCGAGCAACGATGGAGTCTTTCGGGTCGGTTTGGTTCGCCTTCTCAAGCCAACCGCGCGCGGCGTTCAGGTCGCCGTCGAGGGTTTTGGCGGCCATGCCGAGCGCGCGGCAGGCGATGACCGGTTCGGTGCCGAGTTCAGCGGCCTTTTTCCACATTTCGCGCCCTTCGGCGTAGCGGCCAAGCTGGAAGAGCAAGTGGCCCAAGGCGAGCGCGGCCTGCCCGTCCGCCTGGTGGGAGGCAACCGCAGCACGCAAAGTCGCGAGTTCTTCGTAGCGATACGGCCAGGCCTCGATCCTCGGGGCGTTCGTCCCCGCCGCCAAGGCGGCCAGCTCGACCGCGAGTTCCCGCCGGGCCTCCGGTCGGAGGCGTGAAACGTCCGCCTCTGAGTTGTCCGGTTGGCCACCGGCGCGCTCCAGCAAGGACGTGGCAAAGACATCCAGCGGGTCGTCAGCCAGGCTTTCGCGTGCCTGCTGAGCGGTGACGGCCGCGCGTCCAGCGTGTTCGCAGGCAAAGGCCAGCCGGTCCCGACAGAGTGGATCGGTCCGCCACGGGCCACGCTCCTCAAGCGCGTGAATGACTCCGGTCCAATCCTGCCGGCGGATCAATATCTTGGCCGCCAACGCGCGTCCGGCAATGGCCGTCGCGGGATCCAGCGCCGCTTGCCAGGCCGCATCCAACGCGGCCGGCTCGTTGCCGAGGCGGTACTCGGCTACCGCCAGGGCGAAGCGGGCCCGTCCGTTTTCGGGAGCAACGGCCAAAGCCGCGCGGGCCGCCTCAGCCGCCGCCGCCGGGTTCGGATCCAGATTGAGGTAGGCCAACCCCATGTGCGCCTCGACGCACTTGGAATCGCTTTCCAGAGCTTTGTGAAACCGGGCTTCGGCTTCGCGGAATCGCGCGAACAGGAAATCTTCCCAGCCAGCCTGGGCAAGCTCGGATGCCGTCTGCGGCGACCGTTTTTTCTCTGGCGGTTTGCGGACCGGCAGGTCAAGCGGGAAGCGAAAGCGGGCCAGGTTTTGCTTGTCAGTGCCGATCTCGATTTCCACCGGCGTCGGCTCACCGCCCAAATCCAACGCCAGTTCAGTCGGTTTCTGCGGCGTCAGACTGCACCGGGCCTGCGCGAGTTCGCGGCCGTCCTTGATCGCCTTCGCCACCGCATTTTCCCACGTGCCCGAGCCAAGTATCTGCAACTGCAACTTGCCCCCGTTCCTCGCCACGTTCACCGCCACATCCTTGTTCGCGTAAGCGAATCCGCCGAGGCCGTGGATGGGATACCACCATTCCCGCCACTCGACGGCTTCGCACGGATCGAGTCGGCCGACCTCGCCTTGGGTCAGGAGCGGGCCGGTTTGGACTTCATTGTAGGGACCGTCGTCGTCGGTAAGGTCCATCTGGTGCATTGTGCCGTAGCTGCCCCAGCCCCAGGTCCAGGCTTTCTTGCCGGGGAGTTGATGATGGTTCGCATAGGCCACCACGCCGCGGTCGAGGTCGTCGTTGTACGAGCCGAAGAAATCCTGGTCGCAGTTGTAGGCGAAGATGGAGGAAGCATCCTGGTAGTTCGTTCCGCGGGTGAGGTCTTTGCCGTGGTCGATCGGCCAGTTGAAAAACTTCTCGCCGCTGTGGTCCATGCCGAGTGTCATCGGGTAGATGAAGCGAAAGCCCTTGGTGTTCGGCACGGCGGTACAGTTCCAGAAGTAGTACGGGCGGATGGTCACGGTGGGGTTGTAGATGCGGATGCGTTCCTCGATGAACGAGCGGCCGGGCCGGAGCGTGACCACAACCGTCCATTTGGTGCCGTAGATGCGTTCGGTCTCGCCGACGGCCACGGACTGCGAGCCGTCCTTTTCGCGGGGCAGGATCACGACCTCGACCGGCTGCATGCAACCGACGGTGTGGCCCTGCGGGCCGGTGTTCCACTCGACGCCGCCGGAGGTCCACGCGCCAGCCTGGCCGATGAGGGCGGGTTTGATGACGTGGTTCACATAAAACATTAGCTGGCCGGTGGTCTTGTCGAGCACCTCGTGGATCTTGCCGCCGAGCTCCGGCAGGAACGTAATGCGCAGATAGTCGTTCTCGAGAATGACGGTCTGGTAAGTGCGGTTGGTCTTGTCGCGGCTCA
>JAKCAB010000463.1 GCA_021839785.1 bacterium
GGTGATGGAAAAGGACATCCGGTTGATGAAGCAATACAACATCAATGCCGTTCGCTGCTCGCATTACCCCAACCAGCCGGCGTGGTATGACTTGTGCGACCGCAACGGCATTTACCTCATCGACGAGGCGAACATCGAGAGCCACGGCATGGGTTACGGTCGGGAATCGCTGGCCAACTTCCCGGAGTGGCGCGAGGCCCATCTCAACCGCACCATCCGGATGGTGGAACGCGACAAGAACCACCCGTCGGTGATCATCTGGTCGCTGGGCAACGAAGCCGGCGACGGCCCGAATTTCGTCGCCACCTCCGCCTGGATTCACCAGCGCGACTCCAGCCGGCCCGTTCATTACGAGCGCGCCGGTCGCCAGCCGCACACGGACATCGTTTGCCCGATGTATCCCAACCCACGCGAGCTTGGCGACTACGCCTCGAAACCCGAAACGCGGCCGTACATCATGTGCGAGTACTCGCACGCGATGGGCAACAGCAGCGGCGACATGTGGTCCTATTGGCGGCAAATCTATAGCCTGCCGCACCTTCAAGGCGGATTCATCTGGGACTGGGTCGATCAGGGTTTGCGTCAAAAACAGCAGCCGCTGCCGCTCGCCCGGTTCGAACCCACCAAGCGGGGCGATCCTACCTTTTGGGCGTTTGGCGGCGACTTCGGCCCCGCCGGCACGCCCAGCGACCAGAACTTTTGCTGCAACGGCCTGGTCTCCCCTGACCGCCAGCCGCATCCCGGCCTGCGCGAGGTAAAGCACATCTACCAGTACATCCATTGCGAGCCGTCGGATCTTGTCCGCCGCACGATCAAGGTGAAGAACGGGTACGACTTCACCAACCTCAAGGACATTGCCGTCCTGCGCTGGCGCCTCACCGGCGACGGCCGGGAGTTGCAGGCCGGCGAACTGCCGGCGCCGGATCTCGCGCCGCACGCCACCGTGCAAGTCGCTTTGCCGGTCAGGCAATTCACGCCCGAGCCCGGCGTCGAGTACTTCCTCGAACTCAGCTTCCGCGCAAAGGCCGATCTGCCGTGGGCGCCGCAAGGCCACGAGTTGGCTTGGGATCAATTCGAACTGCCGGACAACGCGCCCGCTCCCGTCATGGCGGTTGAATCGACTCCCGCCCCGGAAATGACGCAAGACGACGCGCAAATCGTCGTTCGCGGGACCGACTTCGCGATGCGCTTCGACAAAAAGTCCGGCGCGCTGGCCTCGCTTCAATTCAAGGGCACCGAACTCGTCGCGTCGCCGTTGCGCCCCGATTTCTGGCGCGCGGAGACCGACAACGACCGCGGCCGCGATATGTCGCGGTCGCAAGGCATTTGGCGCACCGCGCACGAAGGCGCTCGCGTCGAGAATGTGACGGCGAAGGAGATTTCGCCACGTCGGGCGATCGAGGTGGCGGTGACCCTCGCGCTGCCCAAAGTCGATGCCGAGTGGACGACGACCTACACGGTCTATGCCAGCGGCGACATTTTGGTGCGTGCCGGCTTCAATCCGGCCAAGACCAGCCTTCCCAAGCTGCCGCGGCTCGGCATGCAGATGACTTTGCCCGCCGGCTTCGAGCAGCTCACCTGGCTCGGACCGGGGCCGCAGGAGACTTACTCTGATCGCAAAGACGCGAAGGTCGGTCTCTACCAAGGCACGGTGAGCGACCAGTTCTTCGCCGACTACACCGAACCGGGCGAAACCGGCAACAAAGTGGACGTGCGCTGGCTGGCACTCCGGAACGCGAAAGGTGTGGGGCTGCTGGCCGTCGGGATGCCGCTGCTGAGCGCGAAGGCGCTCCACTACGGCGCGGCCGATCTCAACGCCGCGGCGCATCCGTTCGAGCTGCCACGCCGGGACACGGTCACGTTGAATCTCGACCTCCGCCAGCAAGGCGTGGGCGGCGACGATAGTTGGGGCGCCTGGCCGCACGCGGAGTTCTTGATCCCCTGCCAACCCGCCACCTACAGCTTTCGGCTGCGTCCGTTTGCCGCCAATGAGAACCCGGAGAATCTCGCCCGCGTCCAGTTGCCCGCGAACTGACCGGCGAGTTCCGGCGCGCGACGGCGTGCCGCTTTCCAAAGCGGCCTATCGCGTCTGGCACCGCCACTGCTAGCGTCGAGGTGACGCCAAGCAGGGTTTCGCCCTAAGCATCAAGCCGGCTGGGAAGCCGGCGCTCCGTTGCCCATAGTTTTCCCAAGCGGCTTGCCGCGTCTGGAACTGCGGCCGCGGGCTGACGCCACCATTCGGGATCCCGAACGGAGCCTAAACTCAGAAACTCAAAAATGCGGTCTCCGCTTTCGGCCGTTTGTGAGTTTCGGCTATGAATTGGGACTTCGCAGTAGCCGCCGACGTTAGTCGGCGCGAACTCCAGTTTGGCCTGTCCGGTTACTGCCGCCGGTAAGTCAGCAAGGCGGAGCCGGGCTTCTGGTGCAGCGCCACGGCCAGGCCCTCACCTGACAATTGACTTCCGAGATAGGTCGTCTCTTCGCCGGAATCCAGGTTCTTCACCAGATACTTTGTCGCGGGTTCCATGCCGTGCAGCACGAGCCGCGCGGTCTCGTGCGGACTCTCCGGCCGGCGCAGCGCCACCACCAAGCCATCGCCTTGCTCGGGACGGTCGAGTTGATAGGCCATCCAGACGTCGCGCGCCTGCGAGTAACCGGTGAGTGGATAGAAGTCGCCGTAAAAAAACGGCCGAATCTCGAGGTACTGCGCGAGCGTGCGTTTGGCCCAGGCAAACGGAAAGTTGGCGGGGATGCGCTCGGCGGGCACGTCGCCAGAAACCCACCAGTTCAAACACAACCCGCTGCACATGCTGCTCCGGAATTCGTAATCGTCGCCGGCGCGGTCCTGGCTGGTCGCGCTCAACGGCACCCACGGCAGCAGGCCGAAGGTGTGGCATTGGTGCGCGATCGGATCGCGCGGCCCGTCGGTGCGCCAGAACGGCGTCGCGCGGCCGACGGTTTCCAGGTCGATGCGCCGACCGCCGCTGGCGCAGTTGTCGAGAATCAGGTGCGGGTGTCGCGCGAGCAAGCCGTCCCAGAACGCGTACAAACCTTCGATGTGGCGCAGCTCCGTCATGCCTTGGCGGTCCGGCGCATCGGCCGCCTGCCAGAAAGGCAAAGGGTCGATGTTGAAATCCTGCCGGTAACAGCCGAGGCCAAATTCGTCGATCCGGTCGTTCAGGAACCGGATCAGGAACTCCCGGGCTGCGGGCAGACCGAGGTTGAACAGCGAGTTGTCGCCGCCGGTGTTGAGCAACCAATCCGGGTGTTCGCGCTGCCAGGGCGTGCCTTTGAACACGCGCTCCGGCTCGAACCAAAGCATGAGTTCGCGGCCGCTCCGGCGCAGCGCGTCGCTGAGCGGTTTGAAGCCGTCCGGGTACAGGTCCCGCTTTACGTTCCAGTCGCCCACGTTCACCGGCCAGCCGCCGTGGCCGAACCACTCGGCGTCGATCCAGTAGTATTCGATCGGCAGGTTCTGGGCGATGATCTGGCGGATGTTGTCGAGGTGGATCTCCGCGCGCGTGCCGCCCCAATTCCCGCACGTGATCGGCGCCACGAGCGGCTGGCCATCGCGCTGCGGCCGGTGGTGCGCGAGCAGGAAGCGGCGCAGCAGGTTCTGCCCGCGCCAGCGGTCGCCTTCGTAAAACAGCAACAGCATCCGCGGCGTGCGAATCTCCTCGCCGGGATGCAACACCAGATGCGTGCGCGCCTGGCCGATCTTCACCCCCACGCCTCCGCGTCCATCGCCGGCGAAGTCCGCCGCCCACTCGCCACTCCAGCCCACGACCGCAACCACGCCGCTGCCCGCGCCTTCCAAGTTGAAAAACGGCATGACCTGGCTCGAAGACCGTCCGCCGCCCGGCTGGAGATGCAGTTTCGCGCCTGGCTTCAACTCCGTTTGCTGTGGCGCGAAGTCGTCGAACGAGGCCACCGCGCCTTTGGCCCAGTGCAGCGTCGTCCGGCCGGCGCTGGGCAGATTCAGCGCGGCGTCCAACGCTTGAATGGACTCGAGGAGCGCCGAATTGGTTTGGGCGCCGTTCCGGAAATGCGCGACCCATTCCACCGCCGGGAAGTCACGAAACAGCTCCGCCTCCACGCGCACTTGCAGGCCCGACGCCGCATCTTCGTAAACCACCTGCCGGTGGCCGGGGCCAGCGCTCGACTCTGACTGGGTGACCGTGCGGGTCCATTGCCGGAGCAACGTCGCGCTGGGCTGCCCGCCCAGCTCGAACGAAATGCCAAACGGATTTGCGCCCGGCTGGTCGGCCCAGGGCAGGTCTTGCAGGCGCAGCTTCGTGCCGTCCTGTAATGTCACCGTCGCTTCGCCCCACAAGGCCTGGTCCCAGCCCCGGCCGTCGCCGCCGTCACCGACGCGCAATTCGAACTCGGTGGCGCCGTTCAGTGGCAGGTCGATCTTCCGCGGCCCGTCCTTGAGCCGCATCACCGGCGACGCGAAGACCTCCTGCCCCGCGACCCGCCCCTGGAA
>JAKCAB010000284.1 GCA_021839785.1 bacterium
CACGCTGCTTCGGTCCCTTGTGTCGCGGGCGGTGAGCCCACACGAGACCATCGTTGTGGACGATGGCTCAACCGACCGCACTGCCGAGCCTGCCCGACAGTTCGGCGCCGTGGCGATCGCCTTGCAGCCACTGCCTGAGGGCAGGCTCACTCCGCGGCAGGCTCCTTCAGCGGGATCGTCAACATGCCGAGATCGATCGGTTCGCTGGCCGGGCCCCCGGGAACGGTCACGCGCTGGGAGTACTTGCCCAGTGGTGGCCGAATCACCGGGTTGCCGGCGGGGTCCCACTTGTCCGGATCGGGCGGCTCGGCCACAGCGAGTCCCAGCGTGTATTCACCCGGTACAACATCCGCGACAACGCAAGGCGGCCGACCAAGGCACGGCCTTTTCCGCCGATGGTGACCTGAGCCACATCCCCGGCCGGAACTACTACGCGCTCTTGATGGCTGAAGCCCACCGGCCCGGTGCCGTCGCGGTTGAAATTGAAGTAGCGGCCCACGCGCACTGGCCTGGCCGGTAGGCGCGCAAAGCGAAAGCGCCCTTGGATGTCAGTCACGGCCGTGCCTTGCACATTGATGGCCAACACCGGACCGGAGTTCACAGGCGCGTCCATTTCCAGGGCCACCTTTTGTCCCGGTGCCGGCTGACTGCCGACCAACAAAGTGCCTTCGATGGCCCCCCAAGGCTGTAGCGCGATTGGTCGGTTGGTGAAACTGGCAATGGGCGCGAGCGTGCAGCCCAAGTCATGCACCACCAGGACGCTCTCCGCACCAATCCGCGGCTGGAACGAGAACCGGCCCGCCGCGTCGGTGGTGGTCTGCGGCGCGTCATTGCCGGAGAAAGCGCGACCATCGTCGTTCAAGATATGACCGAACTGATCGCCGTTGAGTCCGACCTATGCGCCGGCCACCGGCTGACCTTCGGGCGTCACGACCACGCCAGCCAATTTCCCCGCCCGCCGCCGCCGGACCGCGAAGCTTTGATCTCCGGCCCGGACCGGACGCACGTCGGTTTCTGCCGGTTCGTAACCGTCAGCCTCCACCTGGAGCGAAAACTGATTGTAAAACGCCGCGAACACCGGCCAGTCAAACCGGCCATCGTGTCCTGCTCCCAGAAAGTCCAGGGCGGTGCCGCGGTGCTCGTTGAGACGCACGCGAAACTGCGGGAGCGGTTGCCCCGACTCGTCGTCCACCACGGTGCCGGTGCCGGCGCACGAGTTCGGCGAAGGCCGATTCGGAGCGCTGGGTCGCCCAAGCTTGAAGAAGGTGCCAGTCGTTCATAACGAGCTTCACCTGGAAATCCCCGCTCGTGGCAAAAGGGGACAAGAAAAACCGCCCCAGGCCGAGCGCTTTGTTCAGCCGGCTGGCGGAGAAGTCACACCGCCTTCATACCTCGCCGAGCTTGGCCGGCTTTATCGGCCCTCGGCACCCGGACCCGGAACGCGGGCGCGTACTGGGCGCGGTTCAGGTTCAGGCCGGCTTCGGACCGGGCGGCGGAATCGGGCGCGCGGCGCGGGAGCGGAGGCGGTTGGCGGCATCGCAGTTCGCGAATTCCTCGGCCGTGGGATTCCACTTCAGCGACTGGCCGGTCCAATAGGCGAGGTTGGTCAGGTGGCCGATGGTCGCGGTGCGGTGGCCCAGTTCCTCACTGCAACTTGGCGCCTGGCGCGTGTGCATGCACTCGAGCCAGTTCGCGTGATGGTTGTTGCCGCCGGGACCGACCTCGCGGGTCTTCAGCTTCATTTCGTCGAACAGGCTCACCGGTCCGGCTTCGATGGGCCCGCCGTTCGTCAGCGAAGTCAACCAGCCGCGTTCGCCCACGAACACGCCGCCGAACATCCCGGCCAGCCGCGCGTCGGCCGGCACGGCGTGGTACTGCGTTTTCACCTGCGCCCAGTCTTCGATGAAGTGCAGCAGAGTGCCGTTCGCGTAGCGAAAGGTCAGCGTCGGAAACTCGCCGGAGTTCGGGTGAATCACCTCGATCGGTCCGGTTTCCTCGACGCCGAGCGCGTACTGGATCACGTCCGCGGCGTGGGACAGAAACCACGTGGACGACGTGACGCCGAAGGCTTCGTCGAACGACCACGGCACGACGCCGGGCGACGGGTTGACGTGGTAAAGCCGGTTGTACGGCCGCGCCGGCGCGGGGCCGACCCAGAGGTCCCAATCGAGTCCGGCCGGCACCGGCTCAGCCGGCAATGCGAAGTCGAGCGGCGGATAGGAGCCGCCGAGTCGGTCGGCGTCCACGACGTTGGCGAATGGTTTGAAGCGCTCGCTGCGGAGCCAGTTGTTGAGCGGGAAGAGTTGGGTGAAGACCTGCTTCACCTTGCCCAGCCCTCCGCCGCGCACAAACTTGACCACGTCGCGGATCGTCGGAATCGACCGGTACTGCGTGCCGGTTTGAAAGACGCGACCGTAACGGCGCACGGCTTCGACCACGCGCCGGCCTTCCGCGATCGTGACCGAGATCGGCTTCTCGCAATACACGTCCTTGCCGGCCTTGGCGGCTTCGATGGCGATCGGCGAATGCCAGTGATCCGGCGTGGCGATCAGCACCGCGTCAAGGTCGGCGCGCGCGAGCACGTCGCGATAGTCGTTGTAGGCCGTGCAGCCTTTGTACGTGCCGCTGGTGGTGACGGCGGCGTACATCTGCTCGGCGATGTTTTTGGCGTGGTCGCGCCGCGTGCGGTCCACGTCGCAGACCGCGACCAGTTGAAAACCGGGATCGCCGGCCAGGCGGCGGAGGTGGCCGCTGCCCATCGCCCCGATGCCGATCAGCCCCACGTTCACGCGGTCGCTGGGTGGCACCGGCTTTTCGGCGGCGTGAAGGGCGATGGCCGGCAGGCCCGGCAGCGCGAGCAGGCTGGCCGCGGCGGCACTGCGTTGCAGGAAGGTTCGGCGTCGAATGGGGGAAGCGAGGTGTTGGCGCATAAAGTGCCGGCACCGCCTAACCGGGTCGGCGGGTGCGCTGGCTTGGCCGATAGCCGTAAGCTGTCGCGTCGGCGCGGTCAAGTCGGGTGTTGCGCCGACTCCGGCATTGCCAGTGCCGGCGGTTGGGTTTACACGTTCCCATCATGCAAGGGGCAACGCCAGGCCGGAGGCCGGGCTTCACGCTCATCGAGTTGCTGACCGTGATCGCGGTCATCGCGATGCTGGCCGCGTTGCTGCTGCCCGCGTTGGGTCGGGCCAAAGGCAAGGCACAGGCGATTTTCTGTCTGAACAATCTCAAACAGTGGGGCCTCGCCACGCAACTTTACGCGACCGACCACGACGATTACCTCCCGCCCGAAGGCACGCCGAACCCCAGCGACAGCGCGACCAACGTGGGCTGGTACATTCAACTGCCACCCGAACTCGGCCTGCCGCGCTACCACGATATGCGGTGGCGCACCAACGCCGGCGTTTCGCCGGGCCGCTCGGTCTGGGTTTGCCCGGCGAACCGGCGACGCAGCAACGGCAAGAACCTCTTCCACTATTGCCTGAACGAAAACATCAACGGCACGGGCGACGAGAACCAGCCGGTGCGCCTCGCTCCGCTGCCCGAGCCCACCAGCCTCGTGTGGCTCTTCGACTCGAAGAACCTCCCCGCGGTCGGTTCCTGGAGTTATGTGCACACGAATCTCCACAACGCGGGGGCGCAGTTCACGTTCCTGGACGGTCACGCCGCCCGGTTTCGCAACGCGGCCTATTGGGACTTTGCCAGCAACCGGCCCGACGTGAACGACACGGCGCTGCGCTGGATACCGTGAGCGCGAGGCTCAGAAGGCCCAAACCTGGAATGGCGCGTCGAACCAAAGGCCGTTGAAGTCCAACTGGAGATTCGGCGGTTCGAATTCTCCCGCGACCCAATAGACTTCGTTGCGCGCTCGTAACAGACTTTCCAACTCCGCGAACATGTCGGCGTCGAGACCGACGAGGTGGTAGCGGTTGCGGCGCAAGCCGTGCTTGGCCATCAGCCGGAGCAGGTTCTCTGCCTCGGCAAACGAGCGCTTGAGCACCCAGATTTCAGCCTCGGGCACTTTCACCGCCAGGCGGTCGAGCTTTTCCACGCTGCACTCACCGCACTCGACCCACAACGCCGCGCGCAGGGTGTAATCGAACTGCGCCAGGTCCGGCAGGTACGGGATGTTGTCGTCGTGGAGGCGCGGCTCGATCTGGAGACGGTCCCGGAAGAACAACAGGTAGCCGAGGAGTTTGAGCAGGACGTGCGCGCTGGTCTCGGTGTCCTTCTGACCGATGACGACCTTGCCGGGCAATGCGCGTCGCCGGTCGGCGCTTTTGAGATGGAAACTGTATTTGCCGGCCATGACGCTGCGCGGGTTCAGTACTGCACGTACACCGGCAACCCCGGCCAGACCAGGCGGGCGAGAAGGGCCGCGTCCCAATTGGCGAGGCGGAAGCAACCGTGCGATTCGGTGCGGCCCACGTCCTCGGGCCGGGCGGTGCCGTGGATGCCGTAGCCGGGCCGGTTCAAACCGATCCAGGCGACGCCCACCGGGTTGTTCGGGCCGGGGGGCAGCGTGAGTTTGTGGTTGAGATGCCGGGCCTCCGCCGACTCGGGGAAGATCTCCGGATCGAACGTGTAGGTGGGGTCGTTGGCGACGGTCGCGACTTCGAGCCGGCCCACCGGGCGCTTTTCGATCCGCGATGCGATGCTGCACGGAAAATGGAGCAGCAGATTCGTGCGCGCATCGAAGCCGTCGAGCATCCGATCCTGCAAGCCAATGCGGAGAAACGCCAGGTGGCCGGCGACGACCGGAGTCGGCGCGTTCGGCACGGTGAGCGGCTGGCCCGGCCGGACGTGGTCCCAATCCACGCCGGGGTTCAGCCGCCGGACCAGTGCGGGATGCGCGCGGTGCCGTTCCGAAACGAGTTCGAGGACGGTCTCGAAATCGAGCCGCGTTTGGACGGACTTGCCGAGCCAGGTGTGGCTCAACGGCCGCAGGCGGGCGAGATCGTTGGTGGTGACGACGTACGTGGTCAACGGAGGTGTGGCGAGGGTGAGTCGTTGGCGCGTGGCGGTTTCCAGCGCGCCGGTGACCGGCAGGCCGGCCTGGCGCTGAAAGGCGCGGAGGGCGGCACGCGTTTGATAGCCCAGCGCGTCGTCCAGCGAGCCGCAGGAGAATCCGCGGCTGGCCAGCGCGATCTGCGCTTCCAACGTGTCCCGCACCGGCCGGGGAAAGGTGTCTTGAGTCGCGCCGATCGATGGCGCGTTGGTGGGTGCAGGCGCGACCGGCGGCGGGCGGACAACGACTTGGGTTTGGACGAGCGACGGCACGGTGACACGCACGGTTGGCGGGACCGCATTGGTTGGCGGGGCGGCCAGGCGGGGTTGGTTCGCGAACGCAAGGTTGGTCTGGCCAGCCGGGCGAACGGACGGCGTTGGTTGAGCAGGAGCCGGTCGGACTGGGCGCGGCTGCGAACTGGTTTCGCTGGTGCGGTAAATCACCCAGCCCATGATTCCCAGACCCGCCAAAGCCAGCGCGAGGTGGAGCGCATTGCGCCAACTCCACCTTTTCCGCGCTGCTTGGTAGCGGGTGTAAATCCGCATCGCACCAGTTAGCCACACGCCGTTTCAGGCCCCAAGCAGGAAGTGCCCGGAAAAGCGATGGGCGCGCCGAGGCGCGAGTTGCGGCGGGGAAGGCTGCAGGCGCGAACGCGGACGAAGGTGTGGCGGCTACTTGCCGGGGGTTGGCGCTGCCGGGGCGTTGGTTTGGGAGCCATTCCCGACGACGCGGTACTTGGAAAAGATGGCCGAGAAGTCCGGGTCGGTCACGGCGTAGCGGCGAAGTTCGTCGAACATCCGCTGCATCTGCGGGGCGGCGTTGGTTTGGTAATCGCCCACCGCCTTGCTGAGTTCCTGGGCGGTGACGTTCAACTGGTTGGCCTGGGCGAGCAGCCAGCGAATCTGGTGGAACAACGCGATGCTGCTGGTGACCAGCAACACCGTCAGCGCGCCCATGACGAGGTGCAGGAGGTAGCGGTGACTGCGCAGGTCGCGTTCAAGCTCGCGCAGCCGGCCGTCCCCGGCGGGGGCAGCGGTCGTCGGCGAGGCAGGTGGAGTGGAAGGCGTGTCCATGGCGGGGAGGCGATCAGCGGGGCAGGGGGTTGAGTTGCAGCCGCTGGAGCAGCGGGGTGAACTGCCGCATCACGTTGGCGAGGCCGGGATTCTTGCGGGCCAGTTCCAGCGATTCGGCGGCCAGGGACCGCGCGACGGCGAGGTTGCGGTTGATCACGGCCGCTTCCGCCTGCAGTTGCTGGGCCTGGAGTTGAAGCCGCTGCGCGGTGTTCAATACCTGGAGATAGCGAAAAAAGATCAAGACGTTCGCCCCGGCGCCGATCAGCACCGCGGCCAGGAGCACGCTCGTAAGCATGGATTGCTTGCCCATATGGGTAATTGTAATGAGTTGCTGAGCCGACTCCAAGCTGGATTTGTACGTCGCCGAAAGAGCATTGAGAGCCGCCGCGTTCGTCTGCGGTTACATCCGCTCCGGCGTTTCGATGCCGAGCGCATCCAGGCCCTGCTTGAGCACGCGTGCGGTCAGGTCACACAGCGCCAGACGATGCGACCGCGCCGGTTCGTCGGCTTTGAGCACCGGGCAGTTTTCGTAGAAGTCGGTGAAGTGCCCGGCCAGCTCGTAAAGATAATTGCAGAGGTAGTTGGGCCGGTACTCGGCCGCCACGGTTTCGAGCGTGAGGCCGAAGTTCAGCAAGTGCCGGGCGAGGCGGAATTCGGGGGGCGCCGCCAGCTCCAGCGCGGTCGTGTCTCCCGCCGACCCGGCCCCGCCGCCGCTGTCCGCGAGTTTGCGAAAGATGCTGCGGATGCGCGTGTAGGCGTACTGGAGGTACGGCGCGGTGTTGCCATTCAAGGCGAGCATCTTGTCCCATTGAAAAACGTAATCGCTCTGCCGGTTGGGCAGCAGGTCCTGATACTTGATCGCGCCCAGTCCGATCACCCGTGCGATTTCGCGCCGCTCGGCTTCGGGCAGGTCCGGGCTCTTTTCGGTGACCACCCGCAAGGCGCGTTCCTCGGCTTCATCGAGCAGGTCGGCGAGTTTGATGGTGTCGCCGGAGCGCGTTTTGAACGGCTTGCCGTCCCCGCCCAAAATCGACCCGAACCACACGTGTGCGAGCGTCACGCGGGCCTCCGGCCGCCAGCGGTGGAGCGCGGCAAAGATCTGCTTGAAATGGAGCTGCTGCCGGCCGTCGGTGACGTAGATGATCTCGTCCGGGTGCCAGGTCTCGATCCGGTACGCCAGCGTGGCCAGGTCGGTGGTGGCGTAGTTCGCGGCGCCGTCGCTTTTCTGAACGATGGCCGGGTGGTTTTTCAGCTCGGAATCGTCGTCGAAGAACACGACCTGCGCGCCCTCGCTTTCCCGGGCGATGCCGCGGGCGATCAAATCTTCGACCACGCCTTTGAGGCGCGGGTTGTAGAAACTCTCGCCGAGCGTGTGGTCGAACCGCACGCCGAGCCGGCCATACACGGTGTCGAATTGGTGCTGCGACAGCGCCTGCATCTGCCGCCAGATGCCCAGGTTCTCGGCGTCGCCATCCTGGAGCTTCACCAGTTCCTGGCGGGCGGCCTCGAGCACCGCCGGATCGGTTCCGCTCGCCTGGTTCACCCACCGGTACAGGCGCTCCATCTCCGCGACCGGATCGCGCACCAGTGCCGCGGCGTCCAGATGGTGTTTCCAACCGACGATCAGTTTGCCGAACTGCGTGCCCCAGTCGCCGAGGTGGTTGTCGGTGATGACGCGGTGCCCCAGCAGGCGCAGCGTCCGGGCCAGACAATCGCCCAGGATCGTGGACCGGATGTGGCCGACATGCATCGGCTTGGCGACGTTCGGCGAACTGAAGTCCACCACCACGGTGCGCGGCGTGGCGGCGGGCTGGTAGAAAAGGCGCTCGCTGCTGATAGCGCCTTGCAAGGCTCGAACGATCGCGGCGGGTTGCAGGTGGAAGTTCAGGAAGCCCGGCCCGGCGACTTCAACCTTGGCGCAGAGATTGCCGAGATCGAGCCGCGCGGCGATGTCCGCCGCGAAAGCGCGCGGGTTGAGTTTGCGCTCTTTGGCCAGCGCCATGAGCGCGTTCGTCTGGTAATCGCCGAATTTCGGATCCGGGCAGGGTCGCACCAGCACGGTGCCAACCGCTGCGCCCGGCAAGGCGGCGGCGACAGCAATCTGGAGCCGCGACTCGATGAGTTTATGAAGCATCTGGGAAGAAGGGGAACGGGGCGGAAGCGCCGTTCAAGGCGGCACGGTGCCGAGGCTTTCCCGCGTGAGGTTTAGCGGGCCGCGGAGTTTTTTTGAATCACCTCGTACATGGCTTCCGCGTCTTTGGCATCCTCGAGCGCCTGGCGAAATTCGCGTTTGTGCAGCAATTTCGCGATGTCGGCCAGCGTGTGGAGGTGTTTCTGGAACTGTCCTTGAGGCACGAGGAAGAGCATGACCAGGGAAACCGCCTGGTTGTCCAGGGCATCGAAGTCGATCCCCGCTTTCGAGCGCCCCAGAGCGCCGACGACCTCGCCGATCAGGTCCGTCGAGGCGTGCGGGATGCCAATGCCGTAACCGATGCCAGTGCTCATCGAGGTTTCCCGGCGGCGCACCACCTGGGTAACCGCCTCCCGGTCCTCCGGCTTGATTCGACCGGCTGAGACCAGCCGCTGAATCAATTCGTCGATGGCCTCCCAGCGGTCGTGAGCCTGCAGCTCCGGAACGATGGAATCGGGCGTGAGAATGTCGCCGAGCGTCATAGAGCGAACACAGTGGGGGCATTCCGCCGCAGCCGTTCCGGCATTTCAAGTGTGAATTCCATCGGGATGAAAAACGAAGGTGCGGGGAGCGCAGCGCTGGCTCGACCGGATCAACCTGCCGAAGCGGCGGCTCGTTGGCGCTTCCCCCGAGAGCGGTTCACTTCAGGTTTTTCGGGTTCAGGGGCTGGAGGTCTTTCGGCAAAAACAGACCGTCCTTGCGGATCAAAGTGTCGTCGAACCACACCTCGCCACCACCCCATTCCGGGCGTTGGATCAGCACCATGTCCCAGTGGACGGCCGATTTGTTGCCGTTGCCGCAGTCTTCGTAAGCCTGCCCCGGCGTGAAGTGGAGCGACCCCGCGATCTTTTCGTCGAAAAGGATGTCGCACATCGGATTCAGAATGAACGGATTGAAGCCGAGCGAGAATTCGCCGATGGAGCGCGCGCCAGGATCGGTATCCAGGATCTCGTTAAGCCGTTTCTCGTTGCTGCCTGAGGTCTTGACCACCCGGCCTCGCTTCAGTTCGAGGCGCACGTTCTCGAAGCGCGTGCCGGCATAAATCGTCGGCGTGTTGAACTGAATGACGCCATTGACGGAGTCCTTGACCGGGCAGGAGAACACCTCGCCGTCCGGGATGTTCCGCAAGCCGTCGCACGGTTTGGCGCCAATGCCTTTGATGCTGAAAGCGAGGTCCGTGCCGGGGCCTTTGAGCCGGACGCGGTCGGCCTCGCGCATCCGCTTGGCCAGCGGGACCATCGCCCGGGCCATCTTCCGGTAATCCAGCGTGCAGACCTGGAAGTAAAAGTCCTCGAAGGCTTCCGTGCTCATGCCCGCTGCCTGAGCCATGCTCGGTGTGGGCCATCGCAGCACAACCCATCGCGTCTTATTGACGCGCTGATCCAGCACGGGGCGCAGGGTCTTGTTGAACAGCGCGAGGCGATCGCTGGGCACGTCGGCCGCTTCATTGGCGTTGTACGCGCCGCGCAGGGCGATGTACGCCTGCATTTTCTTCATGCGGTGGAGCTCGACATCGCGCACCAAGGCGGCGTGCTCGGCGTTGGTTTCGCGCATCACCTCGCGGCTGATCCGGGTGCTCCGCACTTCCACGATGGGGATCCCGCCCGCGGCCCGCACCGCCCGGATCAACTCCACGCCGAACTCGTCGGGGACTTCGATGAGGTCCAGGAGCACGCGGTCTCCGGGTTTGAGGGCCGTCGAGTACTCGACCAGCAATCGAGCCAGCTTGACGTAGCGCGGATCAGTCATGCGAGGAAACTAGTGAGGGCGGACCCGACGGTCGAGCGTTTTGGCGCCGGCCGGAAGCGCGAGCCAAAGCGGTCAAAAAGCACCACCCGGAGACGCGCACTGGCCAAGAATCGCCAGCGTTCGCCGGCTTTTTGAGCAGAAGCGTTACGATTCGCTGCGCATACAGGACACGGCGCAGTTGGCACGTGGGCTGCTTAGTAAAATCGTATGACGAAAGCGTCGGGTTTCAGCGACGGAAATCGACAATTGCCCGCCGCTCCCACGATCACCGTGGGTGCAGAAAGTCTGCTGTGGCCTACTCTCAGTAGCCCCCGCGGTTGCTGACCTACCTTGTACACGTCGCCTGGCGGTCCCGGAAACGGGGCCGCCAGTTCTGTTTTCGGTGGAACCACCGTTGCCCAGCCGGTTGCGCACGCGGATACTTGCCGAGCGTGTTCCTTCAACCCCACCTTCCGGCCGCTGGCCCGGAGGGTCCGCCTGGCTGGCACCACGCTTCCGCTTGCAGCCGCACGGCGGGTGAGGCTGGAGCCCAGTCTTCGCTTCGGTGCTCTCGACGAATGGTTGCGCCAGCTTCAGAGTGCGCCCAACGTGGTTTCCAGCTTTGGAGTTGCTCAGTCACCCAAACCCGTCGGAGCTGGCGCGGTGAGGCAGGAATTTTCACCCAATTATCGCCCGAATTCCGCTTGTCAGCCCGCGGCCTCGTGCCGCATAAGATGCACGTGCAGTATTTCATGCAGCCCACCTTTGGCGGGATGCTTTGCCAGCGTGCGCCCCGTACGCCGGGTTGCGATCCGGCTGTTCCCCCTTCATTTTTAGAAAATGCTCGAGCTCATTCAAATTCCCTATAGTCCGTTCTGCATCGCTCAGCGCCGCCTCCTGGAATTTGCCCGCGCCCGCTTCAAAGTCGTCAACTTGTCCGCCAGTTCGGATCGTTCCTTGATCTGGCGCCTGACCCGGCAGCGCTACTACGCCGTGCCGGTCCTCCAGGACGGCAAGACCGTGGTGTTCGAGACCGACGAAGACTCGCAGGTCATCGCCAAATATCTGGACACGAAACTCGGCCTCGGTTTGTTTCCGCGCGAATGGGAAGGCGTCCAGCAGGTGCTCTGGCGCTTCTTCGAGCACGAGATCGAAGGCGTCGGTTTCAAGTTGAACAACGCCCACTATCGCGAGTGGCTCCCCGCCCGCGACCGGCTGCCGTTCATCCGCTACAAAGAACGCAAGTTTGGCCACGGTTGCCTCGACCGGTGGCTTGCGGGCGAAGAAGAACTCCAGACCGAGCTGGTGCGCCTGCTGCTGCCGTGCGAGGAGATGCTCCTGGCGCGGCCCTTCCTGCTCGGCGAGCGGCCGCTGTTCGTGGATTTCGATCTTTACGGCATGTTGGGCAATTACCTTTATGGCGGCTGCCAGCAACTGCCCGCGAAGCACACGTTGCTGCGCGACTGGTATGCCCGCATGAGCACCGTTAAGCAAAAACCCGCGTGAAAAAGAACTACGTTCTCGACACCAACGTCCTGCTGCACGACCCCAACTCGCTCCTTAGTTTCGAGGAAAACCAGATCCTGATCCCGATCGAGGTCATCGAAGAAATCGACCGCTTTAAACGCGAGGGCAGCGAATTGGGCCAGAACGCCCGCAGTGTCTCCCGCCAGTTGGATACCTTGCGCGGGTCGGGTCGTTTGAGCGAAGGCGTGCCGCTGCCTAACGGTGGACACTTGCGAATCGTTTTTCTGCCCAAGACCGGCAATGGCCTTCCGTCGTCGAACGGCCACAGCGTGGACAGTCGTATCATCGCCACGGCACTCAAGATTCGCGACGAAGCGACGGACACCTCGACGGTGCTGGTCACGAAAGACATTAACCTCCGCATTCGCGCCGACGCGTTGGGTCTCGCCGCCGAGGATTATGAGACGGACCGGATTCAGTTGAAGGATTTGTACTCCGGCATGTTCGAGTTGTCGGTTGACGCGGAAGAAATGCGGACGTTTCGCGCGAATGGCGAGCTCGGGCTCAAAGGCCGGTACAATCCGAACGAGTACTGCGCCCTCAGCGAGGCGGGCAGTTCGAAACGCAGCGCGCTCACCAAGGTGGTCGCTGGCGGCGACAAACTGACGCCCATCTTCGACTGCCGCGAGGGCGTCTGGGGCATCAAGCCGCGCAACCGCGAACAGCATTTCGCCTTCGACGCCCTCCTGGATGACCGCGTGAAACTGGTCACCTTGATGGGCAAGGCCGGCACCGGCAAAACGCTCCTCGCCATGGCCGCGGGCCTCAAACGCACCATCGTGGACCGCGAATACCGCCGCCTGGTGGTGGCGCGCCCGACCGTTTCGGTGGGCAAGGAAATCGGTTTTTTACCCGGCTCGCTCGAAGAGAAGCTCAACCCGTGGATGCAGCCCATTCACGACGCGCTGGAACTGCTCTCCGATCTTAACATGGGCAACGAAGGCCGCCGCGCCAGTGACTTGATGCGCTCTGGCGCCATTGTCGTGGAGGCGCTCAGCTACATTCGCGGGCGGAGCATTGCCAATCAGTTCATGATCATCGACGAGGCCCAGAATTTGACTCCGCTCGAGGTCAAAACCATCGTCACCCGCGTTGGCAACGGCACGAAGCTCATCTTTACGGGCGATCCTTACCAGATCGACAATCCGTACGTGGACTCGTCGTCGAACGGTTTCAACTACATCGTCAGCAAGTTCCGCGAACAAGCGATCGCGGCGCACGTCGAACTCCAGAAAGGCGAGCGCTCTGAACTCGCCGAACTCGCCGCGAATTTGTTGTAGCTGCACATAATCTGTCGCAATTGTGACAGTTTTTGTGCCGAGTTGGCAGAACTGGTCGCGGATTCGTTGTAGCCTCCAGTCGCCTTCCACTTCCGGGCGGCAGGCTTAACTCCCGGCGTCAGCGCGGTCGCTCTGCGCGAGTTCCGGAAAGACAGGCTGCGGCTCTTGGCGGAAAAGCGGGCGCAGTGCGGACGCGATGGCGATCGTCACCGCCGTCCCGATCAAGGTGTACCACGGCCAGGCGATCTGCTGACGCCACCGCATATAGATGGCGATCATCACACCCAATGCCCCCAGCATGCCGGCGATCAGCGGCAGCGAATGGCCGCGTCGCCACCACAACGCCAGGATCAAGCCGCCAAGCATGGCGCCGTTGGTCAGGCCGTTCAGCGCAAAGGCGGCGTTCAACACCGACGCCACCTCGCGCGTCAGCATCGCCACCGCCATGAGCAGCGCTGCCCACAGCAGCATCGAACCGCGGCTGAACCGCAGGTAAAACGCCTCGCTCCGCCCCGCGCGCGCCAGGCCTTTGTAGAAGTCCATCGTGAACACCGCCGACAGCGCCGACAGGGCCGCGCTCACCGAAGACATTGCGGCCGCCAGGATCGCCACGATGAGGCAGCCTTTAAGGACCGGCGGCACCGCAGTGAGAATGAAGATCGGGAAGACATAGTCGTTTTTCGCCACCCCGGGCCGTACCTCCGGGATGGCGATGGGCAGCGGGTGCGCCCGGTAATAGACCCAGAGCATCGCGCCTGCGAGGAGGAAGATCAGCATCAACGGCAGGATGATGACCGCGCTGAGCAGGAGCGCCTTGCGACCGTCGTTGACCGACCGGCAGGTCAACACGCGCTGCACGATCAACTGGTCCGCGCCGTGTGAGGACAATACCAGAAATGTCGCGCCGATCAGCCCCATCCAGAGGTTGAACGGCTTGGCCAGTGCGAATCCCAGGTTCAGCCAATGCAGCTTGCCGCCCTCGGCGGCGACGGCCAGTGCCTTCCCGAAGCCGCCTTCGATCAGCGTCGGCACGTAGGCGAGCGTGAACAGGCCGCCGGCGAGAAAGAGCAGGAATTGCACGGCCTCGACCCACACGGCGGATTTCACCCCGCCGACCAGCGTGTAAGTCAGTGACAGCAGAACGAAGATCATGATCGCCCAGCCGATTTGGCCTTCCGGAAAACCGATCATCAGTTGGAGCGGAATGCACGTGACATAGACGCGCACCCCCGCGGCCAGCACGCCGGCAAGCAGGAAGAAGCCACCCGCCGTGCGTCGCGCTGCCGGTCCGAACGCGCGCTCGAAAAGCTGGTAAGGCGAATAGATTTCCCCGCGGAAGTAATGCGGCACCAACGCCACTGCCAGGATCACGCGGGCGATCACGTAGCCGATGATGATTTGAATGAAGGTCAGGTCGTCCGGACCGTAGGCCATCGCCGGCACGCCCAGGAACGTCAGCGCGCTGGTCTCGGTGGCGACGATCGAAAAGCCGACGCTCCACCACGGCATGTTTTTGCTGCCGAGAAAAAAATCGCGGGTGGATTGCTGATGCCGGCCCGACCAGATGCCAAACGCAATGATGGCGCCCAGGTAAACCGCGATCACCGCCCAATCGGCGGCGTCCAGAAAACGGGTCGGAGCTGCGGTTGACATGGCCGCCGGTCAGTCGCGGCGCGCAACCGGTCCGGCGGCGGCGGAGCTGCTAGGCATCGTTGCCGCCATTGGTGGGCGCGCAAATGCAAAGCCGCGGTTTGCCCGGGCCGAGGGCAAACTCCGTGGCCGTGCGCACCGCGGCGGCCTCTTCGTCCAGCAACCGGTCGCAATCCGCTGTGGGCAGGCCGCGCGACCGGGCCGCGGAATCGACGAAGCCGGCGATCGTCTGGTGGCCATAGTTGAGCAGCCCTTGACGCAGCGGCAGCGAAAAGACCGCGAGCACCACGCCGTAGATGAGCACATGCCAGCCGTGGGCGTTGCCCGCTTCGAGTGCGTTCCAGTAGCGGCGCACCAGCCGCTGGTCGCGCATCGGGAGCAACCGCCACAACTGCGACCGGCCCACCGCCTGGCTGGCCTGCGCGAAAGGTTGCAGCCGCGGTTCGCCCGCTAGGGTGGCATCCAGTGCGAGGAGCTCTCTGACTTCGTAGCGGCTGGCGTGGTCGAAGGCTTTGCGGATGGCCGGCAGCTCCGCGGGCGTCAGGATTTCAGTGCGATACCAGGTGACGAAACCGCGCAGGCTGGGGAGATCGCACACCGCTGCGGGCAGCGTGTCGGTGGCGGGAGTGAACCGCGCGAGCGCCGAGGGCGAAGACAACTGGTGCGTCAGCGGGTGGGGATCGCCCAGAAGCCGCGCGGCCTCGACCGGTAATGGTTCAACTCGTTCGGACATCTTCGAGACGCTCCCGCCTTCGGAAGCGACGCCAGCGTCGCGCAAGCGGGGTAAGGTTAGCCGCCGTGGCCCAGCCAGGCCAACGACAAAACGGCAAAACCGCAAATGTGGCTGTCGGCCTTCCACGTTGTCAGGCGGCGCGGTTTCCGGATAGCTTGGCGCTTCGGTGCAACCTTCTCCACCACCACAGAAGCTGGAATGGCTCGTCTGGACCTTGCTCGGCCTGGCCGTGGGCCTGGTGCTGGGCGCGTTCGCGTACGCGCGCCTCGGCCCCCCGCGGGCCACGCCGCCTGCTCGCTCGTTGCCGGTGCTGGGCACGGTGACCGGTTTTGCGCTGACCAATCAACTTGGACAGCCGATGACGGCTGACGATCTGCGCGGTGCGCCCTGGTTGGCCAACATCATTTTCACCCGCTGCCCCGGTCCGTGCCAGCGCGTGACCACGAATCTACGGGAGTTGCAGAAGCGCCTGCCGCGCGACTCGAATCTGCGGATCGTGTCCCTGACCGCCGATCCGGCTTTCGACACGCCCACGGTGCTGCAGCGGTACGCCCAGCGCTTCGGCGGGGATCCGCGAAGGTGGCAGTTCCTCACGGGACCGCAGTCGCGCATTTACGAACTGGCCGCGCGCCAGCTCCTGCTTTCGGTCACCGAAAATCCGGACCCCACCAACGCCGCGCCGGCGGACCTGTTCATTCACAGCACCAAAGTCGTGCTCGTGGATGGCCAGGGCCGGCTGCGCGCCATTTACGACGGCGAAGCGGCCGCCACGCGCAAACTCATTCTGGCTGATGTGGCGGCCTTGGCCCGCGAGGGTGGTTGATCGCGCGGCGTGCCCGGTTCCGACCTCTGGTTGCCATGACGATTTCCGACCTGCCCACGCTGAACGCCAGTCTGAACGCCGCCAGCACGGTGTTGTTGCTCCTCGGCTACCGCTTCATCCGCCGTCAGCGTCGCGATGCGCACCGCAACTGCATGTTGGCTGCCACGGTGACGAGCCTGCTTTTTCTCGCGAGTTACGTGACCTACCACGTGTGGCGAAAGAAGTACACCGGCTCGGCGCATACCGAATTCGTGGACCCGGCCTGGTTCAAGCCCATTTACCGCACCATCCTGGCGACCCACCTGCTTGGCGCCATGTCGATCGTGCCGCTGGTGTTGGTCACGCTGTGGCGGGCGCTGCGTGGGCGGTTCGAGGCGCATCGCAAGATTGCCCGCTGGACCTGGCCGATTTGGCTGTACGTCTCGGTGACGGGCGTGGCGATTTACCTGCTGCTGTACCACATTTTTCCGCAAAACTCCGGACTGGTGCCGCCGTGATGGCGATGTCGCCGCTGCCGCACTGCCTTCAATAGACAGCCAGCGTTTCCAGCACGGCCCGCGTGCGGGGCACTTCGTGGGTGCGGAACAGATCGGTTTTTCCCAGCGCGGCCAGCACCGCGAAGAACGGCTCCGCGCATCGCACTTCCTCACGAAAAAACTCGAAAGCGTGCGGCAGGGCGTGGCAGAGCGGAAAACCCAATGCCCGAAGCCGAAAACTGTTTAGAAAAACCTGCATCTGGTGCCGCACGCGCACCGCGCTGTCCTGAAGGTTGCGGTAATAAAAGCCCAAGCCCGGGTCGATGAAGATCTTGGTCACACCGTTCGCGGCGGCGGATTCGATCGCCCGCGCAAAGTAATCGTACATCAGTTGGATCGGGTCGGCGCCGAAGTCGAAATCGCCGACTGCCCGGACGTTCGCACCTTGCACGTAACAAACGATCACCGCCGCGTCGTGATCGGCCACCATCCGGAACATTTCGGCAGTGCGTTCCGTGCCCGTGAGGTTTAACACCGCGGCCCCGACCTCGAGACACGCGCGGGTGACGGCGGGCTGGTACGTCTCGACCGACACCGGGATGCCGCCGGCCGTCAGTTCCTTCACGACGGGCAACAGCTTGTTGTTCTGTCCAGCGTCATCCACCCGCGCCGCCTGGGCGAGCGATGACTCGGCGCCGACGTCCACGATCTCCGCGCCTTGCGCCGCCAATACCCGTCCGCGGCGAATGGCCCTGTCGGCGGTCAGGGAGACGCTCTCGCGATACCACGAATCGGGGGAGAGGTTGACCACGCCCATGATGGCCGGGCGCGAATTGAAGGCGAGGAGGTGGTTGCCCACGGCGAACTCGCGCACGGGGCACTTGGCGGCGGCGCGATGTTCGGCCAGCAGATCGGCCAGATGCTCCAAGGTCAGCATGAACAGGAGTCTAGGTTGCGGCGTGAGAAAGCCAAGGCAAGGTGGCGCGCCCGCCGCGACTCGAACGCGGGACCACCTGCTTAGAAGGCAGGTGCTCTATCCAACTGAGCTACGGGCGCAACCTCGCGAAAACGGGCAGAAATCAAACCCCAGACCACCCGGTTCCGCATGGCGATATGTTGCGAGAAATCGCCAAACGGGCAAGCAGTTTTGGGCCGCCGCCGTCTATCGGTCCCGCGCCGAATCGCGCTCGACGGCGGGGCGGGTGTTCGGAAGCATGCCGGCCACGATGACGCCGCCGTTGTTTATCGTGGATGCGTTTGCGGCCGCCCCCTTCACGGGAAATCCGGCCGCGGTTTGTGTGTTGCCCGCCCCGGCGGCCCCGCGCTGGATGCAGCGGGTCGCCGCCGAGATGAACCAGTCTGAAACCGCCTTTGTCTCGCCGCGAGCCGACGGCTGGGACTTGCGCTGGTTCACGCCGAAGATCGAAGTGGCGCTGTGCGGGCACGCCACGCTGGCCAGCGCCCAAGTGCTTTGGGAAACTGGTCGCGTGCCGCGCAGCGAGGTCATCCGGTTTTGGACTGCCAGCGGAGTCTTGAACGTGCGGGCGGTGGACGCGCGCATCGAAATGGACTTTCCCGCCAAGCCGGTGGCACCCGCGGTCGCGCCGCCAGAATTTGCCGAGGCGCTGGGAGCAACGCCGGTGTTTGTTGGCCGCAGCGAGTTGCTGGGGGTGACCCCAGACTGATTGCCACCACCTCGAAGCCAATGAAGCCCTGCGGCTGACGGAGATTCGCGTAGGGACTGGAGCGGTGCATCTTTGTGATTCAACTCCGCGTGGGCAGCGGGTACGGTGGGCGGTCGCTGGCGGTCGCTGTTTGGGTGCGAGTTCGAGCAGCAATTTGAATGAGTTCGTATGTCTGGCCATAGCAAATGGGCGAAGGTTAAGCATTTCAAAGGTGCGATCGACGCCAAGCGCGCGCGCATTTTCGCCAAGTTGTCCCGCGAGGTGACCATCGCCGCCAAGATCGGCGGCGGGGATCCTGACCTCAACCCGCGGCTGCGCCTGGCCATGCTCAAGTGCCGCAGCGCGAACATGCCGTCGGACAACGTCGAGCGCGCCATCAAAAAGGGCACCGGCGGCGGCGAAACTGCGAGTTACGAAGACCTCACGTACGAGGCCTTTGCCCCGCACGGGGTGGCGCTGTTGATCGAAGTGAGCACCGACAACCGCAACCGCACGGCGGCGGAAATCCGCAGCATTCTCACGCGCCACGGCGGCAGCATCGCCACGGCGGGCGCGGTAACGCGGTTGTTCCACCGGCAGGGCCAGATCATCGTCACGCGCGAGGCGGCCGACGAAGACCGATTGATGACGCTTGCGATCGAGGCCGGCGCGGAAGATTTCAAGGCCGAACCGGAAGGATTTGAAATCCTGACGACCCCGGCGCAGTTCGAGGCCGTCCACCGCAGCGTGGAAGCTCAAGGCATCAAGTTCGCCAGCGCTGAAGTCACGCACTGGCCCCAAGTGTCGGTGCCGCTCGCCGATCCCGCGGCGGTCGCGACGGTGACCGGTCTGATCGAGGAACTCGAAGACCACGATGACGTGAAGGAGGTCTTTGCCAACGCCGAATTCCCCGCCACCGACTGATGGAACCGCTCCGCCCAGGACCCGAACGCGCGCGCCGTTCTCGCCGGCATGCGTGAGCCCCGCGAATCGTTGGTTGTGCGGGCGTTGAAAGGTCTTGCGGACCTGGTGTTCCGCTACCCGCGGTGGTTCTTCTACCCGCAGGCGGTGCTGTTCCTGGCGAGCGTGCTCTTCACGGTGCGGCACCTTGAATTCGACACGGACCGCAACCATCTCGTCGGCCAGGACAAGAAGTACCACCAGGCCTTCCTGAAGTATAAACGCGAGTTCGCCTCGCAGGACGAGTTGGTGACCATCGTCGAAAGCGAAGACATCGAGAAGAACCGCCAGTTCGTCGAACGTTTGGGCGCGCGGTTGGAGCGGGAAACGAACATCTTCACCGACGTCTTTTACAAAGGCGACCTCCCGATGATGGGGCCGAAGGCGCTGTTGTTCGTCACCAACGACACGATCCTGGTCGAGATGGCGCAACGGCTCCAGGAGGCGCGCCCGGTGCTCAACCACCTGACGCAGGTCACCAACCTGAATTCGTTGTTTCGGATGGTGATCAACCAGTTTTATGCGCAGATGCGGTCCACGGCGCCGGGGCCGAATGCGCAGGCCGACGCGCTGATGCAGGCTTTGCCGGCGCTGGGGCGCATCGCCGATCAGGCGGCCGACGCGTTGAGCCGGCCGGGCAAGCCGCCGTCGCCGGGCATCACCGCGTTGTTTGGCGGCGGCGAAAAGGCGGAGCAGGAAATATACATCACCTTCGCGACGAACCGGCTTTATCTGGTGACGGCGCGCCCGCGGAACGACCATTTGAACGAGCGGGCGGTGGAGCGGCTGCGTCAATTGCTCGCCCAGACGCGCGCCGAAGTACCGGGGGTGAACGTTGGTCTGACCGGCGGGCCGGTGCTCGAGGTGGATGAGATGGCCCAGTCACAGCACGACACCACGGTGGCGGCGATCATGTCGCTGGTGATTTGTGCAGCGCTCTTCATCTACGGCTATCAGGAGACTGGGCGCCCGGTGAAGGCGACGTTGTGTCTGGTCGTGGGCCTGGCTTATACGTTCGGTTTTGCGACGCTGGTCATCGGCCATCTCAACATTTTGACGATCACGTTTCTACCGATGCTGATCGGATTGGCGATCGATTTCGGCATTCACCTGGTCAGCCGCTACGAGGAGGAGTTGCGGCACGGTTTGACCGAGCGGGAGGCGATGGAGATCGCGATGGTCAACACGGGGCAGGGCATTTTCACTGGCTGTTTCACCACCGCAGGCGCATTCCTGGCGATGGGTCTCACGGACTTCAAAGGCATTGAGGAAATGGGTGTGATCAGCGGCGCGGGGCTGGTGATCTGCCTGGTGCCGATGATCACGCTCCTGCCGGTGCTCCTGCTCCGCGGCCGGCAGAACACGCTCGACCATCTGCCGCACTCGCCCGAGATGGATCCGCGAGCCCGCCTGGAGCGGTTGTGGCTGGACCGCCCCTGGCTGGCGGTGGGTGCGGCGCTGACGTTGTGCGCGCTGGCGGCCTGGAAGGTGCCGAAGGTGTGGTTCGACTACAACCTGCTCCACATGCAATCCGCCGGTTTGCCGGCCGTCGTGTACGAGCACAAACTCATCGACAACGCGAACCGCTCGGTGATTTTCGGCGTGGTCACGGCCGATTCGCTCGACCAAGCCCGCGAACTGCAGCAGCGCCTGGAGAAACTCCCGTCGGTGGCGAGCGTGGATTCGATGATCCCGTACCTCACCGAAGATCAAAGCCGGAAGTTGAGCCTGATCCGTCAGGTCCGTGCGCAGCTCGCGGGGCTGCGCTTCGCCGACCTCGACCCCGACCCCGTGAACCTGGCCGATTTGCGGCTGACCGTGCGCACCCTCCAGGCCTGTCTCGGGCTGGGCGTCTCGGCGTCGGAACGCGAAGGCGAGGAGGCGGTTTCCACCTCGCTGCGCGACGTGCGCGCCGCCCTGGTCCGCTTGAACGAGGCGGTTGGCGATGCCGACCCGGACGTCGCCGCGCAAAAGCTCGGCGTGTTCCAACGCGCCTTGCTCAGCGACCTCGAATCCACGCTGGCGGCGATCCAGAACCAAGACGACACGGCGCCGTTGCGTCCCGAGGACATCCCCGCGCCGTTGCGGCACCGTTTCGTGAGCAAGACCGGCACCAGCTACCTGCTCCAGGTCAATCCGAAATCCAATGTCTGGGACCGCGCAAACCAGGCGGTCTTCGTGCGCGACCTGCGCAGTGTGTACCCCGACGCCACCGGCGAGCCGGTGCAACTTTACGAGTACACCACGCTCTTGAAGGACAGCTACGTGACGGCGGCATACTACGCGCTGGCAGCCGTGGTGCTGCTCGTGCTGATCCATTTTCGCAGTCTGGTCTGCGTGGCGCTGGCGTTGCTCCCGGTGGTGCTGGGCACGCTCTGGCTGGTGGGATTCATGGGGTGGGTGGGCGAGCCTTTCAACCCGGCAAACATCATGACGTTGCCGCTGGTGGTCGGCATCGGCGTGACCAACGGCATCCACGTGCTGAACCGGTTCGCCGAGGAGCGCAACGCCAGCATTTTCTCCCGCAGCACGGGCAAGGCAGTGCTGCTTTCGGCGCTGACCACCACGGCTGGCTTCGGAAGCCTGCTGCTGGCCAAACATCAGGGCATCGCCAGCCTCGGCCTGATCATGGCCATCGGTACGGCCACCTGCATGGTGGCGGGGTTGACCGTGCTGCCGGCGCTGCTGACTTTGTTGGACCGCTTCGGTTGGCGGCTGCCGCTCAAGGCCCAAGGCCACTACACGCATCTCCGGGCGAACGATCCTGGCGCTGTCAGCACGGGGATCCCCAAAGATTAAGTCTTCGCAGCGCAACGACCGCGGAACTCGGCCGGGTCATTGTGGATTCCGAGGTGTCCGCTGAATGCGCCAGGTCTTGGCTGCGCGCGTTTGAGCGGTGCTTCAAACGTTCGCAAGGCGCGCCACTCGGGCAGGAGCTTCCGCTGGCGGGGCAACGATCATCTGTGTGGCAAAACAAGTCACCGCCGCCGGCTTGAGTCTCCAGGGTGAGATGCTACTTTCGGGATCGAACTAAAACCGAAACCGAAACCTGAAAGAATCGCAACATGCCACACGAATTACCTGCATTGCCGTACGCCAAAGAGGCCTTGGAGCCGCACATCGACGCGCTGACGATGGAGATCCATCACGGCCGGCACCACAAGGCTTACGTGGACAATCTCAACAAGGCCCTCGCGGGCAACGCCGCCCTCGAAGCCAGGCCGCTCGACGCGCTGATTGCCGACCTCGCCGGTGTGCCTGACGCCATCCGCGGCCCGGTACGCAACAACGGCGGCGGCCACTGGAACCACAGTTTCTTTTGGAAAATCATGGCTCCGAAAGCCGGCGGCACACCCACCGGCGCCGTGGCCGACGCCATCAAGGCTGCGTTCGGAGGGTTCGACGAATTCAAGGCCAAGTTCGAGGCCGCAGGCGTGGGCCGGTTCGGCAGCGGCTGGGCCTGGCTGATGATCAACAGCGGCAAACTCGAAATCGCCTCCACAGCGAACCAGGACAACCCCCTCATGGGCAAAGCCGTTGCCGGCTGCGAAGGGAAGCCGATACTGGGAGTGGATGTCTGGGAACACGCCTATTACTTGAAATACCAAAACAAGCGCGCGGATTACCTCAAGGCTTGGTGGAACGTGGTGAACTGGGCGGAAGTCGCCCGGCTTTACGCCGCCGCGAAGTAGTCCCCTCGCCAAAGTATTCGCACCAAGGCCATGATCGCTCGCCGCGGTCGTGGCCTTTTGCCTTCTGCCCGACCTCGCCCGCCGCGGGTGGAACAGGCAATTGGCCTGCCTTCCCAAACCCAGCTCTCCGGGGGACGAAACCCGGCCGTGCCTGCAAGCGTCGGGCGCTGGGCGCCGATCCGTGTTCTCCGGTGGAGATCGACGGCGCCTGGCGGGTTGTTGATCTTCGTCGGAATTTCGTTCTGCTCCTTGCAAAGAGTCGCGTTTGTAATCGATACGTTGGCCTTCAAGCATCTACGATCGCCTTTTCTCGACTACATGAACCTCACCGGCTGCTTTCCGCAAATCGTGGCCGGCCCGATCGAACGACGGCTGGGAAGCACGCAATTG
>JAKCAB010000452.1 GCA_021839785.1 bacterium
CGGCACCGAGTCGATGACCGCAGAGCAACTCGAAGAAAAGCTCGATTTTCTGGCGGCGCAGCTCAATTCGGGGATTGGCGAGACGATGGGCACGGTCAGCCTCAACCTGCTCTCGAAAGACCTCGACACCGGCCTCGAAATTCTGCGGGAAGTCCTGACGAAACCGCGTTTCCAGGCGGACAAGATCAAGCTCCACAAAGAGCAGTTGCTGCAGGCGATGAAGCAGCGCAACGACGACTCGGCCGACATCGAGGGGCGCGAGCAAGGCTTTCTCGCGTTTGGCGAGAAATTCTGGGCGAATCGTTACCCGACCGCGGCGTCGGTCGAGGGCCTCACGCGCGATGACCTGCGGGCGTTTCACCGCCAGTGGTTTCACCCGGCCAACTTCGTTGTGGCTGTCAGCGGCGATTTCGACCGCGAGGCGATGGTGGCCAAGCTGGAAACGCTTTTTGCGGACTGGCCCTTCCAGGGCGAGAAGTCGCCCGCGATCCCCACCAACACGAGCTTCGCCGCGCCGGCGGTGTATCTCGTGGACAAAGACGTCAACCAGGGCCGCGTGACGGTGATGCTGCCCGGCGTGATGCGCGACGACCCGGAGTACTTCGCCATCGCGGTGATGAACCGCATCCTCGGCGGCGGCGGCTTCACCTCGCGCATCATGAACCGAGTGCGCTCCGACGAGGGCCTCGCCTACTCGGCCTACTCGTCGTTCCCCGGCGGGGTCTATTATCCGCAGCCGTTCGAGGCGGGGTTTCAATCCAAGTCGCGGACCGTGGCCTATGCCACGTCGATCGTGTTGGAGGAGATGAAGCGCATCGCCACCGAACCAGTCACGGACGAGGAAATCGAGACCGAAAAGCGGTCGTTGATCGACACCTTCCCGCGCGCGTTTGCGACCAAGGCGCAAGTGGCCGCGCGTTTTGCCGACGACGAATTCACCGGCCGGTTCGCCAAGAACCCGACTTACTGGAAGACCTACCGCGACAAGGTGGCGGCCGTGACCAAGGACGACGTGCTGCGCGTCGCCAAGGAGCACCTCACGCTGGACCGCGTGGCCATCCTGGTCGTCGGGCAGAAAGATCAAATCCTGCTGGGCTACCCGAGCCATCCGGTGAAACTGACCGACCTGGCCGGCGGCAGACTCGTCGATGTGCCGCTGCGCGATCCGCTCACCATGCAGCCGATCACGAAGTGAGCGCCGGCAATGCTCGCGGGCCGGCTTGCCGCTCGGGGCGGAGTGGAGCAAACTGGGGCCATGCCTGCGGACAATGTCGTGGCTGTGCCTGAACTGGCGGAGGTGGCGCGGCGCGTGTGCTGGTGGAAACCAGCGGAGGAAACGCTCGCCGACCCGGTGCGATTCGCGGCGCAGGTCATGACGGTGGGCACTTGGTCCGACGCCCAGACTGCGCGCCGGTTGTTAGGTGACCAGTGGTTTTGCGAGGCCCTGCGGCATCCGCCCGCCGGGGTCTTCGACGCCCGTTCTTGGGCCTATTGGAACCGGGTATTCGGTATTGACCCGGTGCCGGAACTGCCGGTGCGGTTTCTGCCATGAATTCCTTTTCTCCGCGGCTGGAGGTGCTACCGGCGAGCCAACGTGCGCTTTGGCCAGAACTGGCTTTGGTGCCGCGCCGATTCGTCCTTTACGGCGGCACCGCGCTGGCTTTGCGCCTCGGCCACCGGCAGTCGGCCGATTTCGATTTCTTCTCGACCGTTCCTTTCCAAGCGGGAGACCTCGTACGCGAAGTACCTTGGCTGGCGGCTGCGGAGATCACCCAGACCGCACCCAACACGCTGGGGGTTTTGGTCGAGCGCGGCGGGCCGGTACGGTTGGCGTTCTTCGGCGGACTGACCATCGGTCGGGTCGGGCAGCCCGAGGTCACCGAAGGAGTCCCATTAAGGGTCGCCTCGTTGCTGGATCTTGCCGGTACAAAGGCGGCAGTGATCCAGCAGCGCGCCGAGAAGAAGGATTACCTCGATCTGGCAGCACTGCTAGCGGCTGGGATCACAATCGAAATGGCGGTGGGCGCGGCCATCGCGTTGTATGGCGAACGGTTCAACCCCCTGATCACGCTCAAGGCACTGAGTTACTTCAATGACGGCGATCTGCCTTCACTGCCAACCGAGACTCGCGTGCAGCTCAGTCAATGCGCCGCGAAGTTCACGGCCCCAGCGCACATCGTCCGCTTGGCCGAGTCGATGGCGCCATGAGCTTCCGCCTCGGCATGGTTCAGATGCGCGTCGAAGGCGGTGCGCCAGCCAGCAACCTGGCCCGCGCGGTCGAGCGTATCGCCGAGGCTGCGGAGGCTGGCGCGCAGGTGGTGCTGTTGCCCGAAGCCCTGGACCTCGGCTGGACCCACCCGGCTGCGAAGTCTGCCGCGGAGCCAATTCCAAACGGCGAACCGTGCCGGCAGCTTCGCGAAGCCGCGCGGCGGTGCGGCGTTTACGTCTGCGCCGGTTTGGTCGAGCGCGCCGGCGAACGCGTCTTCAACGCCGCGGTGCTCATCGCCCCGACCGGTGAGGTGATTCTGCGTCACCGGAAGCTCAACGAACTGGACATCGGCCGGGAGTTTTACGCGACCGGTGACCGGCTGGGCGTCGCGCACACGCCGCTGGGCACGCTGGGGCTGATGATTTGCGCCGACGCCTTCGCCCGCGGCGAGGTCGTGAGCCGCACGCTGGGATCGATGGGGGCGCAGGTGATCTTGTCGCCGTGCGCGTGGGCCGTGCCCGCGGACCACGACCACCAGCGCGAGCCGTACGGGCAACTCTGGCGCCATTGCTACGGGCCGGTGGCGCGGGATTTCCGGCTCTGGATCGCCGGTTGCAGCAACGTCGGCCCGATCGCCGCCGGACCCTGGCAGGGCCGGAAATGCATCGGCTGTTCGCTCCTGGTCGGCCCGGCCGGCGAACCGGTCCTGACCGGGCCTTACGGCGAAGCCGCGGAAACCATCCTTTACGCCGCAATAACGCCGGAACCGCGGGTCGCCGCGGACGTTGGTTGACCGCCGAATTGGGCGGCGAATAACCGTCCCGGACCCGTTAAGGGATGCTTTTTTGCCTTCTTCTGTAACCCGGACGGTCCGCAAGCTGTCTGCTTTGAGAATGCTTGCGGCGATGACTCATGATTAACCGGATGCGCAGGGTGAAGGGGCGGCTGGCTCGACCAGTCGCATGGCTGGTGGTCCTGGCGGCCGTGGGGGCGGGTTGTTCGAGCGCGCATTACCGGAAGTCCGCCGACAACGAAGTTTACCGGATCATCGAGAATTACGACCGCGCCGTGCTCGGGCACACCAACGCTTTCACGATCGACACGCCGTACTCCGGCCGCGACCCCAAGACGATCCTGCCGGCGGAACTGGTGGAGGATCGCATGGCGACGAACCGCCGGACGATCAACGTGGAGGAGGCGCTCCGGTTGGCGGTGCAAAACAGCCGCGAATACCAGAGCGAACGCGAGCAGCTTTACCTCACCGCGCTGAGCCTGACCGGTTCGCGCTACGCGTTTTCGCCGCAATTCTTCGCAACCTCGACCGGCACCATCACGGGCACCGGCAGCACGGCGGAGACCGGCAATCTCAACACCCAGGTCGGCGTCAGCCAACTGCTCAAGACGGGCGGCCGGCTGAGTCTGGCGCTGGGCAACGACCTGCTCCGATTCTTCACGGCCCGGTTTGCGCCGGATCCGGGCGGCGGGTCGCCGATCGCCTTGGGCAGCGATTCCGCGATCAACATGCTCTCGGTGAACCTCACCCAGCCGCTGCTCCGCGGCTTCGGCAAGAACGATCCGAACGTCGAGGCGCTGACGCAGGCCGAGCGCAACGTGGTCTATGCCATCCGCAGTTTCAGCCTGTTCCAGAACCAGTTCGCGGCGGACGTCGTGGCCCAGTACTTCGATCTGCTGGCGCAGAAGTCCAACGTCCGGAACAACTACACGAACTACCTGCGCCGCGTGGATACGACGGCCTACCTGGAGGCCCGCGCGGTGGATCGCGTGCAAAAAAGCGAGGTGGACGACGCCCGCAATGCCGACCTGAGCGCCCGGATCACTTACATCAACTCCGTGGCCAATTATCTGAATTCGCTTGATAACTTCAAAGTCCGGCTGGGGCTGCCGCTGACCGATGTCCTCGTTCTCGAGGATGCAGACCTGAAGGATCTGGAGAGCGCGGGCCTGATCCGTGCGGACATCGACCGGCAGGCGGCCTTCCGGATGGCGGTGGCCCACCACATGGAGATCCTGAACGCCATCGACCGGTTCGAGGACAGCAAACGAAAAATTCGGATCGCCGCCGACCAGTTGCGCGCCGGATTGAATTTCGCCGGCAACGCCACGGTGCAGTCCGAGGAACCTTACGATTACACGAACTTCGATTTCGACAAGCTGCGCTGGTCCGCCGGGCTGACGCTGGACCTGCCGGTGGACCGGCTGCGCGAGCGCAACACGTATCGCGCCACGTTGATCGCCTTCGAGTCGCAGTTGCGC
>JAKCAB010000097.1 GCA_021839785.1 bacterium
GCGCCAGCGAGGTGTCACCGATCTTGCGGGCGTAGGCGAGCACGGCCTTGCCCAGCTTGCTGGCGGCTTCGGCGAGGGCTTGGCGGGCGACCCGCTTTTGTTCCGCCGAGCCACCGGCCGCGCCTTGGGCGCGGGCCAGGTCGTTCACCGTGGCGACCTGCCGTTTGAACTCCGCCGCGCCGTCGGTGAAGGCTTTCAGGCCCTGCCACGCCGCGGGGTGTCGATCGAGCACAGAGCCTGGACGGCCAGGTACATGGAGAATTTGGTTTCCTGCCTTGCATTCATGCCTTTGTCCTCTGTTAACCCTGATCGCACCCACGCCTGATCCTGTTTGACTACGGACGGGCTGGAAGCCCGCCCTACCTTGAGCCTTGTCATCCCGGCAAGGTCCGTCTGGCGTAGGTGGATCGTTCAGAAGCAGCGTAGAGCAAAGACAAGTCCAGATTCAAGGATGATTATTTAGCTTCCAGAAGACGCCATGATTGTGTTCGACACGTTTTGGCGAGTGTCAGAGACGATTTGGAGGCTGTCACTGGTCATTCGCCAGGGTCAGTAGTCCGTGGTCTGTTGTTAGTGGTCAGTTGTCCCTTGCGTGCGCAGATTTATCGGCTGCCACTGCTCGTTTCGGTCACGCAAGAGGTCGTCAAGAGGCTGCAACCAGTGCTTTGCCTTATGGCAGCAGAAACCCGACTTCTGTCAGATGGAATCGGGGTGCAGTCACTGCGGTTCAACGAGTCGCCTGCGCTCGCCTTGCTTCCGTGTGCGATGTTCAGGACTCAGTGCGGCGGCTCTACGCATGGTTTGTCACCTTCGCGGCGGGGCCGGCGATCCGCACAAAGATGTCGTGCAAGGACGGGCGGGCGACCTCGAAGGTCAACACCCGCGCCCACGCGACCAAATCGGCGAGAACACGCTGGGGATCCGTGCCGTTCAAAGCGTAGCTCCTGCATTTGCCCGTAATCCTCCACCCGCTCCACGCCGGTCAAGTCCCGCACCGCGGCGGCGGCGTCCGCGAGCCGCACGCGCACGGTGTCGGCGCCATACTGGTCTTGGATCGCGCTCAGCGTGCCGTCGAGCACCTTCCGGCCGCGGAAGATCATGAAGATGAAATCGCACATGCGCTCGGCCACGCTCATGTCGTGGGTGCTGAAAATGATGGTCGCGCCGCGGGCGCGCTGTTCGAGCACGGCATGCCGCAGCGCGTCCAAGTTCACCGGATCGAGGCCGCTGAAAGGTTCGTCCAGGATGAGCAGCGGCGGTTCACCCAGCACCGCGGCGATGAACTGGACCTTTTGCGCCATGCCTTTGCTGAGCGTTTCCACCCGCTTGTTCGCCCAATCCTTGAGTTCAAAGCGCTCCAGCCAGGCGTCCACTTCCGAGCGCAACCCGCGGCCGGTTTTCAGTTGGCCGAAGAACAGGAGCACGTCGCGCACTTTCATCCGCCGGTACAGGCCGCGTTCCTCGGGCAGGTAACCGATGCGCGCGTCGCGGTGTGGCCGCCCACGCCGTCCAATCCAAAGTGCGTGACCACGCGGTCCGGCAACTGCGGGTAAAGCCAGACCAGTTCCACCGCCGCAAACAAGAGGAGCGTTGCCATCGCCAACAGAAGAATCTAGGTACGCAGGGTGGCCATGACTTGATCGGTTGAAGATTCTAGCCGGGCGGCGCAGAAACGGGATCGCCGCCGCCGGGTTCGCTACCGGGATTTGCGGTTGACGCCGTGCCTTTCCGCCGCTGGACGGCCTGGCGGAGCAGGTATTCGATCTGGCCATTGGCGCTGCGCAATTCGTCCGCTGCCCAGGCCTCGATCTCCTTCCAGAGCCGGGCGTCGATCCGCAACAGGAATGCTTTGCGCGGCTCCATGTCACGACGTTCCGGCCGGGACGAGCGCCAGCTCGCGGTGGACCCGGCGGATGAACGCTTCCGGGTCGTCCGGCGTGACCACCGCCCGGCGCTCGCTCCATTCCAAAACCACCGAGCGCTTCGGATCGGTGGCGTACAGACGGTACCGGCCCAGGCGCTTGTTCCAATACCAGCCGCTGAAGGAAAAGAAGCCGCCGTTGCCCCATAAGCGTATCGAGGCGCGAGTTGCCTCCGGATCGAACCGCGCCGACCGCAGTCCGCGCAAGCTGACGCGGGTGGACCAGAACAGCCGCCGCACCCACAGCGTTTCCCCGGCGACGAGGTAGCCGCGCACGGTGAACAGCGCGCAGCCCGCCGCGATCGCGAGCAGGATCAGGCCGGCCGACTGGCCGATCTGGCGGGGAATCGGCGCTTGCGTGCCGACGCCAATGGCCACCGCCAGGCAAAGGACCGTCATGCCGATCGTCAGGAAGAGCAGCAACCCACCCCAAGGAGCCGCGAACTCGCGCTGTTCCGCGTAGTCGGGTGGCGGAAGGCTGGAGTTGTTGTTCATCGCCAGAGTCATTTCGCGGATCAACTGTACAACGTCCCGGTGTTCACCACCGGATGCACCTCGGACTCGCCGCACAACACCACCATGAGGTTGCTGACCATGGCGGCGCGGCGCTCGTCGTCGAGGGCCACGACGTGTTTTTCGGCCAGTTCTTTCAGCGCCATGTCCACCATGCTTACCGCGCCGTGGACGATTTTCTGCCGGGCGGCGATGACGGCTTCGGCCTGCTGGCGGCGCAACATGGCCTGGGCGATTTCCGGCGCGTAGGCCAGGTGCGTGAGTCGCGCCTCCTCCACGATGACGCCGGCCTTGCTGAGCCGTTCTTGCAATTCGCGGGTGAGCGCCTGCGACACTTCGTCCACGCCGCTGCGGAGCGTGGTTTCGTTTTCCTCGCCGTGATCGTAGGCGTACTGGCTGGCCAGGTGGCGCACGGCGGATTCGCTCTGGACCGTGACGTAGTTCTCGTAGTCGTCCACGTCGAACATTGCCTGCGCGGTGTCTTCGACGCGCCACACCACGACGGCGGCAATCTCGATGGGATTGCCGCGCTTGTCGTTGACCTTAAGCCGTTCGCCGTTGAAGTTGCGCGCCCGGAGCGAGATTTTCATGCGCGAACTCTTTCTGATCGGCGCAGGCGCGCCCTTCTCGCCGCTCTTGGCCGCGGCGGCGGCCTGCATCTGCGCTGCCAGCGACGAGCCGTTGGTGTAAAATGGATTGCCCCAATGGAAGCCGCTGCGGCGCACGGTGCCTTTGTACTGGCCGAAGAGCACCAGCACGCGCGCCTGGTTCGGCTGCAACGTGAAGAAGCCGAACAGGCCGATGAACCCGAGGATGATCATCAAGATCGCGGCGCCGAACCACGCCCAGTACGGGTGGTTCTCGCGTTGCACGCCGGCCGCGATGGACCAGATGAGCAAGGCCGGCCCGCCGAGGATCAACAGCAGTTCCAAAGGCAACATGGACCAACCGCTCAGCACACTGACCGCACTTTCTTTGTTGGGAGTCTGGGTCTGGGTGTTCATGGCATTTCTTTCGCGTTCGCAGAATATCGTGATGATATCATACTGAAATCGACTGACCGCGCAAGTGAAATTTCTTTTGTCGGCGCCGCCTTGAGCCGGAGATTGTCAAGCGGCGCGGGCCGGCGGCATTCTCCGCCCATGAAGCCTGCATTTGCTCTGGTTGCGAGTTGCCTCCTGACCCTCACCGCCGTGGCGGCAGCGACCACCTTTCCCGCGCCCGAGGCCTTGCCCGCACGACCCGACTTGCCGGACCCACTCGTGATGTTCGATGCCCGCGCCGTCGAAACGAAGTCGCAGTGGTTCCACGAGCGCCGGCCGGAACTGAAGGCGCTTTTCCAGCATTACATGTACGGCCATTTCCCGCCGGCGCCGAAATCCGTGAAAGCCGAGTTGCGCCGCGAAGATCCGCAGGCCCTCAACGGCAAGGCCACCCTCAAGGAAATCACGCTCACGTTCGGTCCGCCGGCGGCGCCGAAGATCAACCTGCTGCTCGTCATTCCCAACGAGCGCCACGGCCGCGTGCCGGCGATTCTCGGCCTGAACTTCTGCGGCAACCATACCGTGTTGGACGATCCACAGATCGCCTTGCCCACCGTGTGGATGCCGAATTATTGCCCCGGTTGCTCGAACAACGCCGCCACCGACGCTGGCCGCGGCCAGGACGCGCCTTCCTGGGACATCGCCCAAGTCATCGACCGCGGCTACGCCCTGGCCACGTTCTATCACGGCGACATCGACCCCGACCGGCCCGACGCCACGGATGGCCTTTGCGCCTTTACCGCGAAAGGCGGGATGCGCGGCTGGCTGAAGGCGCCCCGCCGCGACACCAAATGCCCGGCGTGCCCGGCCCGCTATGAAAATGGCGACTACGACTGGAGCACCCTCGCCGCGTGGGCGTGGGGACTGGAACGCGCCGTGGACTACCTCGTCAAAGACAAGGCGATCGACAAAAAGCGCATCGCGGTGTTCGGGCATTCGCGCAACGGCAAGACCGCCTTGCTGGCGGGCGCCTTCGACGAACGGATTGGGCTCATCCTGTGCC
>JAKCAB010000868.1 GCA_021839785.1 bacterium
CGTGAGGTTGTGCATGAACGCGTACCCGACCTTCTCGGGATTCCGCGACGCACCGATCACGGCCACGGTCTGTGGATAAAGCAGTGTTTCAAGCATAGCTGTCGGTGTTCAAAATCACCCGGCTTGCACGCACTCGGGCGGTGGCTCCGCCGGTCCGTTCCGCGGCTGCCAACACGGCCGTTGCGCCGCGCTGGTCCAAGTCGGGAAATCCCCGGCACCGTCACCGCGAGCAGCGTAGGCGACCATCATTAACGCTACTCCCCCGGAATTGTCGAATACGCTCCCTTTTTTGTTTCTGGCATCTCCAATCCGACCCGTGCACGCCGGTTTTGACATTGTTTTAAGCATCGGTTGCGTCCTCCCCAAACGTCGCGCTCAGGCGCGCGAGCAGCCTGCGGTGTTTCGCCGCCGCGACCACCAGATTGGCCAGCGAGCCGGCGCGCGGCCCCAGGTAAGGCAGCGCAAACACCGGCACCGGGGCGACCAGCTCGCGCAACGCGCCGGCGTTCGTGGCGGTCGAGGCATCGGCACGCGCGCACGCCAGCAGCACGATTCCCGCCGGCGTCAGGCCGACGGCCTGCAACGCCGTGACGGCCAACAATGCCTGGTTGAGCACACCGAGCCGATTCCGCGCGGCGACGAGGGTCGGGCAATTCAGTTCGCGAATCAATTCGCGGGCAGTGTAACCGGCGCCCAACGGCGTGAGCAGCCCGCCGCATCCTTCCACGAACAACATCGCATCGTCCGTCTGGGCCGCGCGCACCACCGCGACCGCCTCGGCCAGCGAAACCTGCCGTCGTTCCCGACGAGCCGCGACCAACGGCGCGACGGGCGCGCGAAACAGGAACGGGGTCACGCGCTCGACGGCTTGCGCCCCACCCTGGCAACGGGCCAGCAGGCGCGCGTCCGCCAGGCTGCCGGTGGCGAACGGCTTGATCGCTGCCGCGCGTACTCCCCGGCTCCGCCAATGCAGGAGCAACAACGCGGTCAGAATCGTCTTCCCCGCGCCGGTGTCCGTGCCGGTGATGAAAACGATTCGCCCCGCCGGCTGGGATGCCAGGGAACCGTGTGCGGCGGCGCGCGGTCGGGGTGGCAGCTTCATGGCGCGGACGGCGGGGACCACGGTTAGCGCCAACTGAACTGCAGCACTTTGACCGCCCCCTCGCTGGGCAAGCCCACCGCGCCGGGAATGCCACGGCCCACGATGGCGACGCATTCGCGGTGCGAGTTACCCAGGTGCACTTCCACCGTCACCTTGAAGTATGAACTGACGGTGGTGAGCGGCGCGCGAGCCATCGGGGGCATGGCTTCCAGCCCCGGCACCATTGCCAGCGCCGGCGTCTGAAACGGCGTGTCGTCATCCGTGCCTTCCACGCCATCGAGGCCGGCGCGGGCGCGGATGATGTTGGCAGCAATGTCGTCGGTGACGCCCAAAGCGACTTCAAGCACCTCCATCGAAGCGGTGTTGATGTTGACGGCACCGCTCGAAATCGGGGTGAAAAGGTCCACCAGCCCCACCGGGTAGGTCGGCGCCAGGTTCGGGTCGGCACGTCGGCCGCGCTTCGCAGTCACAAACTGTTGCTGATGCGCCGGCGCGCGCGGCCCCCAGTAAATTTGCGGCGTCACGCCGTTCACCAACAGCAGTTCCGCCAGGTCGTCGAACGGACCGTTCTTGGCGTAGTACGGCGGATCCAGCCCGAGGTAATAATCGCTCTCGGTGCCGCTCAGCCCGGTGGCGTCGTCCTGGTCTTTCCAGTCGAGGATCGAATCGGTGATGACCGAACTCTGCCCCGCGTCCACGCCCATCACGGACAGGGCGCGTTGGATCAATTCCGAGCCGCTGCCGGCGCCGGGAGCGGCCGCCAGGCTGGTGATGCGGTTGATATTGATTTTGCGTTCCAGGTCCGCGATGTGGACCGTGACGAACCCCTCGCCCAGCGGATGGTTGCGGAGGTTGATCCCGGCCAGCGGGCTGTTTGTCTCCGGGCCGTCGCCAGGTCCGCCGGCCCAGAGCTGGTTCAACGAGGTGTAGCGCGCACCGACCCGCATGGACTGGTCGAGCACGTACTTGGCCATTTCCACCCCCGAGCGGCCCATCCACTCCAGCTCGGAGTCGTTGTTGGCGTTGGCCGCGAGGCGCGTCTCCACCTTCATCGAATACGCGAACCCGCCCGCCAGGATGGCCAGCACAAAAATCACGGTCATCACGATGATGAGCGCGAAGCCGCGGGGTGGCGTGGGGTTGAGGCGCATCGTCCGGTCCTCCTAACCGCCCGGCAACTGGCCGGGGCGGAAACGCGCGCTGCTGTCGGGCCGCGTGCCGGGTCCGAGCGGCAAACCGGCCGCCGGATCCTGTCCGGGCGGCAGCGGCCCCGGCTGCCCCATCACGGCGGGACTTTGCGACGCGGCGATCGGCACGGCGATGCTCGGCAGCAAAACCGTGCGCACGGTGAGGTCCTTCGGCCGGCCCTGGCTGTCCGTGGCGCCACCGAACCCCAAGGTGAATCGCACCACCCACGGCAGCGCGTTGGTGAATTGCCACTCGGTCAGCCACTCGCCGTCCCGCGAACGCAGCGGCAGGCCCGGCGGGGGCAGGAATTCGAGGCTGAACCGGCGCACGTCGCGCGCCAGCACGATCATGTGCTCCTTTTCCTTGGGCGTCTCCGCGGCCAGAATGGGAAGCTGGCGCAGGATGAGGTCGTTCGTGCCGTCCGCTGCCTGCTCGACCGAGAACACCACCCGTCGCACCACCAGATCGCCAAAATAACCGCTGCCCGGAAAAGAACCCGGCAGCCGCGCCACCAGGCTCAACGCCGCGAAGTCCCCGCTGGTGTCGGTGTCGAACGTGTACAGCGTCGCGTTCGCCTGGAACATCACCGCCGACAGCAGCGCGTCCTCGATGGTCCGCGAGGCGATGCGCCCCCGCTGGGCCGCTGCCGCCACGTCGTTACCGGCGCGGGCCGACCGCAAGACCGCCGTCCAGGTCGAATAAATGGCCGTCAGCACCATCGCGAAAATGCCCAGCGCGAGCATCAACTCCAGCAACGTGAAGCCGCGGGCGCCTCGCGACGGCGCGGCTCCGCCGACCGCCGTTGGCCGCGGCGCGCGCCCGTAACTTTGTTGGCAACCAGGGATCATGCTAACTCCCGGTTCGGCTCCCGAGCATCGGCCGGTACAGCAAAATGCTGGCGTGCTTTTCCTTCACGAGGTTGTTTTTCGGCCAGAGGATCGTGATGTCCGCTTGGAACAGCCCGCCTTGGTTCAGGCGCGACGACCGCAACCCGCCGGCATTCGAGGACACCAGAAACAGGTTCGCGCTCCAGCTCGCGCCCGGATAAGTGTCGCCGAAATCGCCGTTCACCGTCCCTTCCGTCATGTCGCGGTTGGTGAGCGATTGCAGGCTCAATTCTACGGCGACGGTGCCAAGATCGATGTCTCCCTGGCTGAGGCTGCGGGCGATCTGGAGGTTCTGCGCCACCAACCCCAGAATCGCGAAGATGGCCATGAAAAACAGCGCCATCGCGATCATCACCTCGAGCAGGGTGAAGGCTGCGTGGCCGCGGCGAAGCCGACGCCGTTCCGCCGCGGGGTGAACGATCGCCACCGACTCTGATCGTTTGAGGGTCACCGGATCACCTCCACTCGCGCGCGGCCGGTCGTGATTTCCAGCGAGATGTTCCGCTCTCCGCCCGCGTCCGACACGAGCGTGGCCGCGAACGCGTCACAAGTCCCGTTCGGATAAAAGCGCACGGCCGCCTGCGGCTCGTCCATCATATCGCGCAGGCTCACGTCGAGGCGCTTGAAGGCCACGCTGGGATCCAGTTTGGCGGAGAAGCTGGGCAGCGGTTCGGGGCGCGGCTTGTCGGGATCGTCCACCGCTTCGGGCACTGGCGGCGGCGGTTCTGATTGCGCAGCCACGCCGCCGGGCCCAGCCGCCGGGTCGGGCGGAGCTTCGTTCACCGCCTGGACTTGGAGCGTGCCGTCACCGGCACGGATCAGCAACTCCGCCGGCTGGCCGGTCAGGATGGCCAGCATTCGCGCCTTCAAAAAGCCTTCCTCCAAATCGGCCACGGCCTGGCGCATCGGGCCTTTGCGCACCGTGGAAATCATTGCCGGCAAACCCACCCCCACCAGGATGCCCAGGATCGCCAGCACCATCATCATCTCGATGAGCGTAAAACCACACCGCGCCCGTGGCCGCCCGGAGCGGCCCGGCACCGGTTCTGGCCAACGCGCGCGCATCAGCGGCCGAGGTTGGACGTGATCTGGAACATTGCCGAAAGCACGCTGAACAGCAGAAAGCCAACCCCGCAGGCCATGACGATGATCATCGCCGGCTCGATCAAGTTCGTCATCACGCGCAGCGCGATGGTCAACTCGTTTTCGTAAGTTTCGGCCACGTTTTTCAAGGCGCCGGGCACGTCGCCGGTCTCCTCGCCGATGCGCACGAGGTCGATCATCAACTGGGGG
>JAKCAB010000445.1 GCA_021839785.1 bacterium
AGGCGCCACGGCGAGCCCCAGAGCGCGACCGGAAACCACGGCCACTTCACCGCCAACAGCATCACCAGCAGCGGCCCGATCACGAACGCCGGCACGCACACAGCCAGCAGCGAGGCCAGGCTGACGCCGACTTCGCGCCACTGGCCGCGCCGCGCCGCGCCATAAAAGCCGGCCGGCACGCCCACCCCGATCGCCAGCGCGAACGCGCACGCGCCCAGCGTCAGCGAGACCGGCAGCCCCTGGCGGATCACGTCGGTTACAGTGTGATTGCGGTACTTGAGCGAGGCGCCCAGGTCGCCGTGCGCCAGACCACCGAGGAAGCGCAGGTATTGTTTCCACACCGGTTCGTCGAGGTGGTAGCGCGCGAGCAAGGCCCGCTCGATTTCAGGCGAGGCGGGCTTGCGCTCGCGGTCGAAAGGTCCGCCGGGCGCGAGCCGCACCAGCACGAACGCCAGCAGGCTGATCGCCAGCAGCAACAGTGGCAGAAAAGCGAGGCGGCGCAGGAAATACATCGGTGCCACCAAGGTAGCCCCGGCGTGCGGGACCGAAAACCCCTAAAGTGCGCCGCCACTTCCGCCTTCGATAGTTGCCGACTCGGACCATCCGCTGTTTTTTCGGTCTGTGCGAGTTCGGTGGAGTGATTCAGGGTGAAACGACCTGCGCGCGCGATTGACCAATGCGTGGGGGAGCAATGACGATACGCGGTAGCGTCATTCGTGAAGGCGCCTCGCATCTCCTCCTCGCCCCTTGTATGTCGGCGCGGACGAGCTCGTTTCCCCCTCGCGCTGGCCCAGAGCCTGGCGCGTGATTGAGCCGGAGCCGGCCGCGTCAGGTGTCCAGAACTCGAACCGTTGATGGAGCGGCCCATCCAGGCCTGCTCGTATGTGCAAGAAGGAGTCCGAACCCACCGACCGCTCTCTACGCTCAATTCACGGTTCTGACACGCCTTGGCGTCGGGGCGCCCGCCCGCTGAATTGGAAGGGCAAGTTACGCAGCTTCCTGCACCCGACCAGCAAGATGCAGCAAGGATTGCGAGGAATGCAGCAAGGTAGGCTCGGAGGACGCAGCTCCTGCCGCAGCAGGTTCGCGGAGCGACAGGCTTCAGGGTATCTCCGACGGGATGGTGCGTTTGGATCTGCTGCGGCTGGGCGGGAAACTCAGCAATCTGAATTCTAAAGCGAGGCGGCGCGGACCACGAGCTTCTACGCTCGCCGGGCCGCCGGTTATTCCCCAGACGGCGGGGTAGACTACAAGGCGAAGGGAAGAAGTTGCCACGACTGCGCGCGCGGCTCCCTCTCCCCATTCGATGGGGAGAGGGTTGGGGGGAGGGGAAAAGCCGCGCCACCATTCACGAGGTTCCATCTGCGGTCCGTCATGAGGCCCCCTCACCCTGGCTCTCTCCCCGTCGGACGGGGAGGGGGATTCACGCCACAGTGTAGTCTAGCTCACGGTTCCCTCAGTATGCGTTCTGGCCGGGTTACGGCTTGAGCACGATCTTGCCCGAGAGCGTGCCGACCTTGCCGATGGTGCTTTCTTCCTGAATCCGATGGGCGGCGGCGGCCTCGGCCAGCGGCATCACGCGGTCGATGCGCGGCTTGAGCTTCCCGGCGGCGAGCCACTCGTTGATGTCTTCGGCCGCCTCGCGTTGTTCATCCGGGTGCGCCGTGAACATGACGAAGCCGTGGACGGAGCAGCCTTTCACGTAGAACGGCCCGACCGGGAAGGGCGGCCGGGCGTCGCGGCCCGCCATGAGCACGATGCGCCCCCGCGAAGCCAGGGCGGCGACGATCTTGTCGAAATCCGGCTCGCGCGTCGTTTCCCACCAGACGTTCACGCCGCCAGGCGTGATCTTCCGCAATGCCAGGTTCGGTTCGACCGCGCGATAAACGATCGCGTAGTCGGCGCCGAGGTTCAGGATCGCCTCCGCCTTTTGCGGGCTGCCGACGGTGGCGATGACGCGCGCGCCGGTGAGCTTGGACATCTGCACCACCGTGGACCCGACCCCGCCGCTGGCGCCATTCACGAAAATCGTTTCGCCGCGCTGGAGCTTCGCGTCGCGGAACAGGCCCAGGTGCGCGGTGATGCCGACCAGCGCGACCGCGGCAGCCTGCTCGTCCGTGACGTTCGGCGGCGTGGGATAGACAAAGCATTCATCCACGCTGACGTACTCGGCAAAGGTGCCCTGCCGGCCGAGCAATCCCTGGTTGCTGCCCCAGACGCGGTTGCCGGGTTCCAAGGCGGTCACGTCGGGCCCGACCGCTTCCACCACCCCCGCGAAATCGCAGCCCACGACGAACGGCTTGGGGAGGTCCATCTGTACCAGGCCGCTGCGGATGTAGGTGTCGATGGGATTGAGCGAGACGGCGTTGACCTTCACGAGCACACGCGAACCGGTGGGCGCGTCGGGCTTCGGCACGTCGCCGAAAACGATGTTCTCGGCCGGGCCGGGGGCGGTGATGTAGGCGGCTTTCATGCGGTGCGCGCAGCTTCGCAGTTTACGGCGCGCCGATGCAATAGAGTTTGCGGTTCGTGCGGATGAACAACTCATGGTCCACCGCCGCGATGCTCGAGCGCGTGCGGTCATCGCTGGCGTCGCCGAATTCGGCATGGTGCAAAACCTTGCCGTCCGCCGCATCCACCACCACCGCTTCGGCGCGAAAGTTGAGCAGGTAAATCCGGCCGTCCGCGCCGGTTGGAGACGCTTCGTACTTGGCGTTGCCCGGCGTGGCGATGAGCCACTTCACCTTGCCGGTGGCTGGTTCGACGCGGGCCAGACTCTTGCGGAGATCGCTCAAGATGAAGAAATCGCCCAAGTAAAACAGCAGCGTGGGCACGTCGCTGGTGACTTCGCGCTGGCGGTCGGATTTCCAGGCGATGGCGGAGTCGCCGAGCTTGCCTTCGCCGCCGGCCTTGATGGCGTAAATCGGGTCGCCTTTGGGCGCACATGCGAGAATGACGCCGTCACCGGCCGCCGGCGAGGGCACGAGCCGCCAATGCGGAATCTTGCGCGGGTTCCAAGTGCCCCAACGCCAGAGTTCCCGGCCCGTGGCGGGATCGTGCCCGGTCAGGCAATCGCCGCCGGCGATCAAAATCTCGGTGCGGCCTTTGAAGGTGAACGGCAGCGGCGAGGCGTAGGATTCATGCGACTCGGCCACGGCGTCGCTGGGCCGGACGTGCCGCCAAAGCTCCTTGCCGGTGGCCGGGTCGAGCGCGAGCAGGTAGGAGTCGATGGGACCGTCTTTGCGCCCCCGGCCATTCACGGGCACGTCGCGCTGGAGTACCTGCACGTACAGCTTGCCGTCGAAAAGCAGCGGCGTGCTGGCGAAAGTCCATTGAAAGGCGAACTCGCCGTAGTCCTTGGTGAGGCTGCGCGACCACAGCAGCTTCCCGCTCAGATCGAAGGCAAGCAGGTTGCCATCGCCGTAAAAATAGAAGACCCGCTGGCCGTCGGTGACCGGCGACGGCGAGGCGAAGTTGCTCATTTCGTCGCGGCGACTGCGGTCGGCCACACGCTGGCGCCAGAGCTCCTTGCCGGTGGCTCGGTCGAAAGCCAGAGCGAGCAACGACTGGTCCGCGTCGTCGGTCGAAGAAATAAAGACTCGGTTGCCCCAAATGATCGGGGTGGCTGCGCTTGGCCCCGGCAGGTCGGCCGTCCAGCGGACGTTCTCGGTTTTCGAGAAGCTGGCCGGCAGGTTCGTGGCGGTGCTGGCGCCGTTGAAGAACGGCCCACGCCAGTGGGGCCAGTTGGCGGCCTGGAGGGCCACCGTGCCGGCGGCGAGCAGGACAAGCAGGCAGATTCGTCGGTGCATGGCGTTCAGAGTAACCGCGTGGCGGCGGCAGGCAACCCGTCTCCGCCATTGAACTGCGGCGGGCGGCGTCCTACCTTCCGTTCATGCCGGAAATTGCCGAGCCGGTGGTAGCGCCCGGCGTCAAATTCGACGAGCAGACCCAGTCGAAGCGCGCCTTGGATCCGGGTTACCTGGTAATTTGCTGGAACGACCCGGTGAATCTCATGGTGTATGTGACCCACGTGTTCATGGTCGTTTTCGGCTGGCAGAAGCAAAAGGCCGAATTGCACATGCTCGAAGTTCACAACCAGGGCAAGAGCGTGCTCACGCGGGAGGGCCTGGAGCGGGCCGAGTTCTACGTCCACACCCTGCAACAATACGGCCTGCAAGCCACGCTGGAGCGCGACGAGGCATGAAACTCCACCGCGCGGAAGCTGACCGCTACGAATTCCACCTCGGCCGGCGCGAACAAAAAGTCTTCTGCGAAGTGCTCGCGGCCTACCCGGTCACGCCTCTGGAACACCATCGGGTGAGCCGGGCGGCCGTGGCCGAACCGGATTCCAAGCAGGCGCTCCTGACCGACTCGCTGCAGGCGGTCAAGGCCGCCGCGCGCAAACGCCTCGATGCCTTCCTGGGCAACGCGCAGCGCTTAACCGTCCTCGCCGACGGTTACCGTGTC
>JAKCAB010000509.1:0-1226 GCA_021839785.1 bacterium
CTGCCTGAACTGCAACGAATGCTCCATTGCCCGGGTCTGCGCGGGCGACGCCTTCCGTCGCGTTCCGGCCAGCGAACCGTACGTGATCAAGACCACCGCGCACGAATGAGCCTCCGCCGTTTCGGAATCGCCGCCTACGCGTTGCTGGCGCTGCTGTGGAACGGGGGACTCGCCCTGGCCGAACAGCGCTTCCCGCCGCCGGAATTCGAGACCGACTACAAAATGCCGGGCATCACCACGCCAGCGCCGCGCGGGCTGGCGATGGAATACGTCGATGTCGCGGTGCTCGTCGCCGCGTTGGGCCTGGCCGCTTGGCTGGTGCATCGCAAGCGGTCGCGCCGCGGATTGGTCGCGCTGTCGCTGTTCTCGCTGGCCTATTTCGGTTTTTACCGCAAAGGCTGCATCTGCCCGATCGGCGCGCCGCAAAACGTGGCTTACGGCCTGTTCAACCCGGATTACGCCATCCCGGTCACGGCGCTGGCGTTCTTTCTCGTGCCGCTGCTCTTCTCGCTGTTTTCGGGGCGCACGTTCTGCTCCGGCGTTTGCCCGCACGGCGCCTTGCAGGATTTGGTGCTGATCAAGCCGGTCAAAGTCCCGCTCTGGCTCGAACAAGGTCTGAGCATCGTGCCGTACCTCTTCCTCGGCGCGGGAGTTCTTTTCGCCGCGACGGGCGCCGGCTTTGTGATCTGCCGCTTCGACCCGTTCATCCCGCTGTTCCGGATGACCGGCAGCTTCTTCATCCTCTGTCTGGCCGGCGGGTTCCTCCTCGCCTCGCTGTTTGTTGGCCGGCCGTTTTGTCGCTTCCTCTGCCCGTACGGCGCGCTGCTCCGGTTGGGATCGCTGGTCTCCAAATGGCGCGTCCGCATCACGCCGGATTACTGCACCCAATGCCGGTTGTGCGAACAGTCCTGCCCGTTCGGCGCGATTCGCGAGCCGCTCGCCGCGACCGCCCATCCCGGCGCGCTGGCGCCGGACCGGCGGCGCCTCGGCTGGCTCCTGGTGTTGCTGCCGGGGCTGATCGCTCTGGGCGCCTGGGGCGGATCGAAATTGAGCGTGCCGGCGTCGCGACTGCATCCGACGGTGGCGTTGGCCGAGAAATATCTCGATCCCAAGAAACCCGCGCCCGCACCCGGGCCGGCCACGCCGGAGTCGCTGGCCCTGACTCGCGCGGACGAGAATGCCGAAGCCATCCTCACCACAGCGGCCGCAGTCCGGCGCAAGTTCGA
>JAKCAB010000509.1:1236-4467 GCA_021839785.1 bacterium
GCTGGTGGTTTGGCGGTTGGGTGGGCTTGGTCGTGGGCCTCCGACTCGTCAGCCTTTCGACCCGCACCGCGCGCACCGACTTCGAACCCGACCGCGGCTCGTGTTACGCCTGCGGCCGTTGCTATCTGGCCTGCCCGAACGAGCGCGTGCGCGTGGGTCTGCTCTCGCCGGCGGAAGCCGCCGGCCTCAATGCCAACCGGGCCGTCGTGTCTGCCTCGGCACCCAAACAAACCTGAACCGTGGCTACTCCCGCCGCCAACACTCAACCAAGTGATGCCGCCAACGCGGTTGCGGTGCGTGCGTTGCGTCAGACGGTCGTGGTGGTCGCGAGCCTGTGCGGCCTGGCGCTCGTTTTGCTTTTGGTCCAGTACCTGCGCTCGCAAGCCGACGACCCGTTGAAATCGCCACGGCTGGCCGCGTTGAAACAACAGCTCGTGGCCGAGCCAAAGAACGAGCCGCTCAAACAGGAGATCCGCCAGCTCGACTTGGAACTGCGTCGCAGCCACACCCGGCAGGTCGCGTTCAACGCGTTCGGCGCCTGGTTTGTCCTGGTGAGCGTGGTGGCGCTGGTGTTCGCGGGCAAAGGCATTACCCGGCTGCGCGCCGTGCTGCCGTCGCCCCACGCCAGTCCGGACGCGGCGGAGCAGGCGGCCGCGACTGCCCAGCACGCGCGCCGCGTGACGGTCGGGGCCGCCGCCATCACCGGCGTGGCATTTCTGGCGCTGGCTTTGCCGGCTAAAACGTACGTGCCGTCCAACCCGGCCGCCGTGGAAAAAGTGCTGGCCAAGCTGCGTGGCGAAGGCGAGGAAACCCAGGCTTTGCCCTCGCCGGCGGAGTTCGTGGCGAACTGGCCGCGGTTCCTTGGTCCGCTCGGTTCCGCCTGCGTGACCAACGCCGCCTTCCCGGTTGCGTTCAACCTAGCCAGCGGCGAAGGCGTGCTCTGGAAAACCGCCGTGCCAGCGCCAGGATTCAACTCCCCGCTGATCTGGAGCAACCGCGTGTTTTTGTCCGGTGGCGATGCCACCAACCGCAGCGTGTTCGCGTTCGACCTGGCCACCGGCAAGCTGGTCTGGCAGCGCGCCGTGGCGAATGTGCCAGGCTCGCCAGCCCAGCCGCCGGAGGTGCCCGACTCCACCGGCTTCGCGGCCTCGACGATGGCGGCCGACGGCCGGCGCGTGTTCGCCATGTTCGCCAACGGCGACCTCGTGGCCTTCGCGCTCGACGGCTCACCGGCGTGGTCGAAAAACGTTGGCGTGCCCAAAAACCAATACGGCTTCGCAACTTCGCTCGCGGTCTGGCAGGGCCGGCTTTTGCTCCAATTCGACCAGGGCGAACCGGAAAACAACCTCTCGAAACTCATCGCCTTCGACGGCGCCACCGGCCGCGCGATCTGGCAAAAGCCCCGGCCAGTCGGCCAGTCCTGGGCCACGCCGGTGGTTTATGAAGTCGCGGGCAAGCCGCAGATCGCGACGCTGGCCGGCGAGTTGGTCATCGCCTACAGCGTCACCGACGGCAACGAATTGTGGCGGGCCAAAATGTTGAGCGGCGAAATCACGCCTTCGCCGATCTTCGCCGGCGGACTCGTCGTGGCGGTCAGTCCTTCCGACCAGCTTTTCGCCATCAAGCCCGACGGGGCAGGGGACGTCACCAAGAGCCACGTCGTCTGGAAAACGGACGAAAACGTGCCGGACGTGACCAGCCCGGTAAGCAACGGCGAATTGGTCTTCACCGTCACTTCGAGCGGAACGGTGACCTGCTTCGATCTCAAAGACGGCCAGAAGCTTTGGGAGCACGAATGCGAATTGGAGGTCAGTTCTTCACCCGCCATCGCTGGCGACCGCGTTTATGTCTTCGGAACGAAGGGCGGCTTTGCGGTGCTGGCGGCGGCGCGCGAGGCCAGGGAACTGGCCAAGGCGGATCTTGGCGAAGGCGTGCTTGCCAGTCCGGCGTTCGCGCGTGGTGTCATGGTGGTGCGCACGGTGAAAACATTGTTCTGCGTGGCCGACAAGGCAGGCCCGGTGCTGGAGGCAAAACGGCCATGAGCGAGACTGCGCTGGTCCCTCCAACGTCTCCTGCCACGGTGGACCTCGCGTTCGCCGAGGAGGCCATCGCGCGTCTTGGCCGAACGCCGGACATGGTCATTCCGGTGTTGCAGGCGTTGCAGGACCATTACGGTTACCTGCCGCGGGAAGCGCTGGAGTACGTTTGCGCGCACACCCAGATCACACCCGCCACGATCACCGGTGTCTCGACGTTTTACGACATGTTCCGGCACGCGCCGGTGGGCAAGCACGTTCTGCACGTTTGCCACGGCACGGCCTGTCACGTGGCGGGCGCGGACCGCGTGGAAGACGCGCTGCGCCGGCACTTGCGCATCCCCGCCGGCGCGAACACCGACCCGGACCGGCAGTTCACCATCGAGCCGGTTGCCTGCCTGGGCTGCTGCACGCTGGCGCCGGTGTTGCGCATCGAGGAAACCACCATCGGCTACGGGTCGGCCGAGAAAGTGCCGGGGGCGATTCGCGAGTTCCTGGCGGAACAGGCGGCCCAGACGGTTGCCCGGCCGCTGGTTAGCACGCCCAAGCGCGGCGACGACGCGGCTGAGTTCCATGTTTGCCTGGACTCTTGCTGCGTGGCCAAAGGCACGTACCGCGTTTTCCGCGCGTTGCAGGAAAGCGTGGAGCGAACCGGCGCGAAAGCCACGGTGAAGCGCGTCGGGTGTGTCGGCGCCTGTTATCGCACGCCGATGATCGAGGTCGTCAACCCCGGCAAACCGAAGGTGGCGATCACGGACATGACGCCGGCACGCGCCGCGGAACTGGTGGAAACGCAGTTCCGTCCGCGCAGCCTGACCGGTCGGTTTTCGGATGCGTGGACGCGGATGGTGGACGGCTTGCTCGTGCCGGGGGCCCGGCCATCGGCCTTGGCGATGGCACTGGAAAAAAACGGCCACGATCCGGGGGTGCGGGCGTTTTTCGGCCGGCAGGTCCACATCGCCATGGAACATTACGGGCGGCTCGACCCACTCGACCTCGACGAGTGCCTCGCCCACGACGCCTTCGCCGCGCTGGCGAAATGTCTGGGCGTGGTGGTGAACGGGTCCGCGCCCACAGCAGCCGGGCCGCTCAAGCCGGATCAAATCATCGAGACCGTTGAGAAGTCCGGCGTCCGCGGACGCGGTGGGGCCGGTTTCCCGACCGGGCAAAAGTGGCGGATGGTCCGCAAGCAACC
>JAKCAB010000723.1 GCA_021839785.1 bacterium
CAACGTGAGCACCACCTCGGACAGGTCGAGCCGTTTCACTTCCGGCAGTTCCTGCGCCGGCCGCTCGAAGTGCTCGCGCTCGGTCCAGAGCCGCGCGCAAACGCCCTGCGCCGTGCGACCCGCGCGGCCGGCGCGTTGCTCGGCCGCGGCCTGGCTGATCTTTTCGACCAGGAGCGTGTTGATGCCCCGGTAAGGATCGTAACGCGGAATGCGCGCCAGCCCGCTGTCGATCACCAGCCGGACGCCGTCGATGGTCAGCGAGGTTTCCGCGACGTTGGTCGAGACCACGACTTTGCGGCGGTCGTAGCGCGCCACCGCGGCGTCCTGGTCGCGGGGCGGCAGTTCGCCGTGAAGCGGCAGCAGGATGAAACCTTTCGATCCGTCGGAGTGGCGGATGGCCTCGAGGGTCTGGTTGATCTCGAAACCGCCGGGCATGAACACCAGCACGTCGCCTTCGCCGCCAGCCTGTACGTAGCCGGCGAACGCGTCGGCCGCCTGTTCCCAAACCGGGCGGTGGTCGGTGTAGCTGGGCGTGCGCACATACTGGATTTCGACCGGGAACACGCGACCGGCGGCGCTGAGCGTCTCGCAAGGTTTGAGATAGTCGGTCAGCATTCGGGCATCGAGCGTGGCGGACATGACGAGCAGACGCAGGCCGGGCCGGGCGCTTTCCTGCAAGTCCAGCGCGCGCGCGAGCGTGATGTCGCCGTAAAGATGGCGTTCGTGAAACTCATCGAAAATCAGCGCCGAAACGCCGCGAAGCTCCGGGTCGGCCAGCATCTGGCGCAGGAGCACGCCTTCGGTCACAAAGCGAATCCGCGTGGCCTCGCTGGTGACGTTTTCGAAGCGGATCTGGTAACCCACTTCACGGCCCAACGATACGCCCAACTCGGACGCCACGCGGGCCGCGAGCAGGCGCGTCGCGAGCCGCCGCGGTTGGAGAATCACCACCTGGCCGTCGCCCAACAGGCCGTGCTGGAGCAGCATTTGCGGCACCTGCGTGGATTTGCCCGAGCCGGTGGGCGCGGAAACGATCAGGCGGCGCTGGTTTCGCAGGTGGGCGACGAGCGCGTCTTCGATTTCGTAAATGGGCAGCCGTTCAGGCATGGCGCGGTTGTCTTAGCCTGCCCGGCGCGGTTTGGGAAGGTTGGCGGCTACGGCAATAAGCGCAGCCGGTAAAACCGCGCGTCGCCGCCGACGTCCGCTGCGGTCAACACCAGCGCCTCGAGGTGGTGGGTCGCCTCGCGCGGCAAACCCGGTCCTTCGAGGGCCAGGAAGACTCCGTTCGCGTCGGCTGCCCACTCGAACTGGTAGCGCCGCCCCGGCACCGCGGGCCACTGAAATTCGGTCTGGCCATCCGGCAGGCGCCGGGCGGTGAGGCGGAACACCGACGCCGGGTTCTGCGGATCCGTGCCGGTGGCGAATTCCGCGGCATTGTCCAGGCCGTCGCCGTCCGGGTTGCCCTGCGCGCCGTCGCGACCTTCCGTGCGGAGCGGGCTCAGGCTGTGCGCCAGTTCCCAGCCGTCGGGCAGGCCATCGCCGTCGGTGTCCGCCTTCTCGGGATTTGTGCCGAAGGTGAGTTCGTCGTCGGTCGTCAGGCCGTCGCCGTCGGGGTCGAGGTCGGGGCCGAGCTGCACGGAAATGCCTTCCAGAACCACGGATCCCATTCCGGAACCGTCGAGGCTGGCGCCAAGGTAACTCGAGTCCAGCCAGCGCGTTTGGGCCTCGGCGTTCGTGGCGAACGTGCCCCCGCCCACCACAGCGCCAAGCTTGACGGTCTCGCCGCTGTGCAGGCCCAGCGCCGCCAGCGGAATGGCAACGCCGATCAAATCGGCGTTCTGCTCGTTGGGCGCGGTGCCGGATTGCGGCGAACGGTTGAACTGTTGGCTCCGCGCGCCCGCCACGTCACTGAACGTGGCGTCGAGCCGGAATACTCCCTGGCCGATGTCCAGGGCGAGGTTGGTGGTGACGGTCGGCGGCCCGAGCGGATGGGCGAGGATGTTCGTGCGGAGAAAACTGCGGAATTGCCCGTCCGCGAACTCGTCGCCGAGTACGCAGGCGATGTTGGGTTTGAATTCCTTGAACGCGAGATTCTCCAGGAAGTCGAGGCCGTCGGCGCCTTCGCCGGCCGGATCCACGACGCCGTTGCCGAGCCCGGCCAGGGTGCCCACACCGGCGAGCGCCGGGTTTTCGACGAACAGGAACACGTTGCCGTCGCGGGGAATTTCCACTTGCTCGAAGCCCACGTAGAGATGGTCGTGGTCCTGGTTCACCCAGACCCGGCCAAGGTTCGAGAACTCGCCGGTGGCGGTGGGAATCGGCTCGCCCACGAAGTCGAACCGCTGCCCCGTCAGGTTGCCATCGCCGTCCGGCAGCGTGTCCGGTTCCAGCAATGGCGTGTGCCAGGCCGTCTGATAAACGCGTGGCCCGGGGGGCACGCGCTGGAGAAACAGTTCGTCAAAACGGGCGCCGTTCGCGTCCAGCGCCTGCAGGTGCAACGCATCGCCGGTTACGTCCACTTGGAGGCAATGCCAACGGGACTGGAACTGCGCGCTTTCCGGGGCGGGGGTCGCCGCCGGATAAAGCGCGCCGCCGCCGCCGCCGCTCACCACGCACTGCACGCCGTCCACCGGGTGGAATCGCTCGTACCCGTGATCGTGGCCGGAGAAGATCATTTGCACGCCGTGACGGCGCGCCAGCGGCAGCAACACGGCCGCGAGTTCGTCCGAATCGCGAAGACCATTGAAGTTATAGTCGTCGGTGGCGTGCGGGCCGGAACTCATCAGCGGCAGGTGCAGAAAGATAAATTTCCATGGCTTGGCGCTAGCCGCGAGATCGGCGTCGAGCCAGCGCCATTGCGGCGAACCTTCGCGGAACTCCAGCCAGGTGTAGTAAAGCGGCACGTACAAACCGGTGAAGTGCGCGTCGCCGTGGTCGAACGAGTAGTAGTACTCCGGCCCGGTGCCGGCGAGGGCGTGGTCCACGAGTGGAACGGAATTCGTCGGCAGGTAGAACGCGTCGAAAAACGGCCCCGGCGGGCTGTAAACCACGTCGTGGTTGCCACCGACTAGAAAGAATGGTGTCCCGGTCATCTGCTGCCGGTACACGCTGAAGAAGCGCTGGTCCGCCAGCGCATCCGAGAAGCGCGGATAAACCGTGTCGCCCGCGAGGAGCACCAAGTCCGGGGTCGCCGCGCGCATCGCCGCCGCCACCCCGAACTGCGCGCGCGCGCCGCCGCCGGTGTCCGCCGTCACGACGAAACGCAACGGCCCCGCGGTTTTGAGCGTGCGAAAACCTAGCACGGGCGACACGGCTTCGCGGGTGCCGTCGCTGCTGCGCAAACGGTAGCAATAGGTGCGATCCGGCTGGAGGCCGGTCAGGATTGCGGCGTGATTTGTGACCGCCGCCGGATCGGTGAACCGCTGGCCGAGGGCGTCGGTTTCGCCGAACTCCACCTCGGTGCTGGCCAGCACGGGCGTCCGCCAGGCCACCACTTGAGAGGTCGGGGTCGTGCATTGCACGAATGGCCCGCGCGTGAAATTCGCCAGCAACTCAGGAACCAGCGACGTGCCCGACACACCCGGCGGCGGATGCCACTGAATGGCCAGCACGTTCTCACCTGCGCGCAGCACCGGGATGCCGGCCGTGCAATCTAGTTCTTCGGCAGCACCCGATGCGTGCGCCGAAGGCACGGCATCGAACGGCACCGGTTGTCCGGGGGCGCCGTCGAGATTGCGCCGGGCGATTTCCGCGCCATTCAGATAGGCCACGAAACCGCCGCTCCAATCGGCCCGCAGTACCAGCCACACGACGCTCGCCGGATTGTCCACGTGGAAGGTGCGGCGCAAACACACCGGGCCGGCGCTCACGACCGTCGCCTCGCGACCGTAGGCGAGCACGGTAAAACCGGCCGGGCCCGCGGGCCACGCACCGTCCGCAAACCCCACGTCCTGCCAGCCGTCCGCGATCGGCACGGAGTTTTGCAGCGCCGGCTGCCAGCGCCAGACATCGGCCACGCGCACCAAGCCCAAGTCTTGGGCCGCCAGGCCGCCGCAAAGCGCGAGCATCACCAAATAGACAAGGCGAGGCATCGGGCGGCAGGCTAAAGGTCGGGGCCAGGGCTGTCAAAAGCTGAGGCCGTCGGGTTGTGTTCTGATCTCGAATGGGTGGCTGCGCCGCTGCGGCGGCGCGGGGCGGTGCAGCAGCACCGCCGCCACCAAATCAAGATTCTACCGGCAGTTGCGACGCTGTGAGATTGAGCCTATCGCGACGCCCCGGTAGCTTGCGGCGGCCAATGAAAGCCGCCCTTTACGAACAGTTCGCCGGGCCGATGCGGATCTGCCAGGTGCCCGACCCCACACCGCCGGCCGACGGCGTCGTGGTCCGCGTGGCGGCAAACGGCATCTGCCGCAGCGATTGGCACGGCTGGATGGGCCACGATCAGGACATCCGCCTG
>JAKCAB010000625.1 GCA_021839785.1 bacterium
GGGGCGCAGCCATTCCAGCCACGGAGGCACAGGGGCTTGGAGTTTGAATGAGGAACGCAGGAAAGCCGGAAACCCCAGACTGCGGTTCCTGAGTTCCTGAGTTCCTGAGTTCCTCATTGGATCTCGGTGTCTCCGCGACTCCGTGGCAGTTCCCAGGTGGGACTCCGGCCGAGCCCTGGTTCACGCAGGCCGGGTGCCCGGAACCGGCTTTCACCCGCAAAGGAAGGGCCACGCACGGCGGCAAGGTTTCGGGATCTGGCCGCGGCTCGGAGCCCGCCCCGCAGCCATCCTGATGTTCTTTCCTGCGAAGATTTGTTGGCGACTGCCCCGATTTCCCCTAAAACAGCGCCTCACACGACATATTGTTGAGCTGAAAAAGCGCGAACCATGAAAGAGTACTCGTCAGGTGACATCCGAAATTTCGCGATCGTGGGCCACGCCACCAGCGGCAAGACCATGCTGAGCGAGTGCATGTTGGTCTGCGGCGGCACCATCGGCCGGCTGGGCAGCATCGCCAACGGCACCACGGTGTCCGATTACCACGAGAGCGAGCAAAAGCGGAAGATCTCGATCCACGCCACGCTGCTGAACACCGAATGGCTGGGGAAGAAGTTCAACCTCATCGACACCCCCGGCTACCTGGACTTCAGCAGCGAGGCCCTGGGCGCGCTGCGGGTCTGCGATTTCTCGTTGATCACCGTGCATGCCGTGGACGGCCTGGGCTTGGGTACCGAGCAGGCCTGGAAGTACGCCACCGACTTCAGCATTCCGAAGGCGGTGGTCGTAAACATGGTGGACAAGGAACACGCGGACTTCGACCGCGTGCTGGCCCAGCTCAAGGAGCGCTTCGGCCCGAAAGTGTTCCCGATGGCGCTGCCGATCGACCAGGGCGTGGGCTTCCACAAGGTGCTGGACGTGATGCGCAGCGAGATCATCACCTACGCGCCCGACGGCAGCGGCAAGTACGGTGAGGTGCCCGCCGAAGGCGAGTGGGCCGACAAGGCCAAGGCGCTCCACCAGGAACTCATCGAGCACACGGCGGAGGCGGACGACAAATTGCTCGAAAAATTCTTCGAGCAAGGCGGCCTTTCCGAGGAGGAAATGCGCGCCGGCGTGCATACGGCCTTCCAGAAGGCGGAGATCATCCCGGTGTTCTGCACCGCGGCGGAGACGAACGTCGGTGTGGCCCGGTTGATGGACTTCATTGCCAAATATGGCTCCTCGCCGGTGGACCGCGTAAAAGTCGGCGCCCTGGACGGCAACGACAATCCCGTGGACGTGGCCCTGACCGACCCGAACACCGTCGTTTACGTCTTCAAGACACTCAACGAGGCGCACATCGGCGAAGTCTCCTTCTTCCGCGTTTATTCGGGCACCGCCCGGTTCGGCCAGGACCTGTTCAACACCGACCGCCACACCACCGAGCGCATTGGTCAGATCTCGCTCCTCAACGGCAAGACCCGCACGCCCGTGACAACCCTGGCCGCGGGCGACATCGGCGTGACCGTGAAACTCAAGGACACGCACACCGGCAACACGCTGTGCTCGCCCGACCACAACGTGCGCCTGCCCAAGGTCGAGTTCCCGAAGCCGAACATCCACGCCGCGCTCAAGCTCAAGTCCAAGGGTGAGGAAGACAAGGTCGCGCAAGGCCTCGCCGCGCTCGCGAATGAGGACCCGACCTTCCATTACTCGGTCGATTCCGAGCTGCACCAGACCGTGCTGTCCGGCCAGGGCGAATTGCACCTGCAAGTCATCTCCGAGCGGCTGCGCACGCGCTACAAGGTGGATTTCGACCTGGTCGCCCCGAAGATCCGTTTCCGCGAGACGATCAAGGCCCGCGGCGAATCCAAGTACCGCCACAAGAAACAAACCGGCGGCGCCGGCCAGTTTGCCGAGGTCTGGATGCGCGTCGAACCGCTTGCCCGCGGCAGCGGCGTCGAGTTCACGGAAAGCCTCGTCGGCCAGAACGTGGATCGCGCATTCGTGCCGTCGGTCGAGAAAGGCGTGAACTCCGCCTGCACCGAAGGCGTCCTCGCCGGGTACCGCGCCGTGGACCTGAAGATCGACTTCTACGACGGTAAGATGCATCCGGTGGACTCGAAGGATGTGGCCTTCCAGATCGCCGGCAAGGAAGCCTTCCGCGAAGCCTTCCAGGCCGCGCGGCCCTGCCTGCTCGAACCGATCCACACCGTCGAAATCAAAGTGCCCGACGACGGCATGGGCAACGTGATCGGCGACCTTTCCAGCCGGCGCGGCAAGATTCTGGGCATGGACACCGACGGCGGTTACCAGGTCATCAAGGCCCAGGTGCCGGCGATGGAACTCTACCAATACTCCACCGTGCTCCGCTCGCTCACCGGCGGTCGCGCGGTGCACAAAGAGGAGTTCGACCACTACGAGGAGATGCCGAAGGAACTGGAAGCCAAAATCATCGCCGAGGCCAAGAAGGCCCGCGAAGAACTGCACGGCCACGCCTGATCCCGCGGCGTTCGCTTTCCGAACCGACTCGCGCCGAGCCCTGGCATCTCGCCAGGGCTCGCTTGCTTTTGGCGAACGCGGTCAACCGGTCTGCGAGTCTGTTGCCCGGCCTTCACTCTCCGGCTTGCCAAGCGGCGCCGGCGTTCGCACCCTGCACCGCCATCGGGGGCGCTCGCGCCGCCTTCGCCAATCATGAGTTCGCACACGCAATCGAACGGTCCAGCCGCCACGCCACCGCCGGTCAAGGTCGCCATCGTCGGGGCCTCGGGTTATTCCGGCGAAGAACTGGTGCGCTTGCTGTTGAACCACCCGCACGCCGAGCTGACGGCGGTCACCTCGCGCCAGCGGGCCGGCCTGACGGTGGCGCAGGTGTTTCCGAAATTCGCCAGCCATCCGCGCGCGAAAACGCTGCGGTTCACCGAGCCAAACGCGGAACTCCTCGCCCGCCAGGCGCAGGTGGTCTTCCTGGCGTTGCCGCACGGCGTGGCGGCGGAGTACGCCATCCCGCTGCTCAAAGCCGGCTGCCAGGTGATCGACCTCAGCGCCGACTTCCGGCTGCGCAGCGCCGCGGTGTACCAAGAGTTCTACGCCCACGACCATCCCGCGCCGGAGTTGCTCGCGAAGGCCGTTTATGGCCTGCCGGAATTCTATCGCGACGCCATCCGCGGCGCCTCGCTGATCGCCTCGCCGGGGTGTTATCCGACCAGCGTTTTGTTGCCGACCCTGCCGCTGCTGCGCGCCGGTTTGATCCAGCCCGGGAGCATCATCGCCGATTCGCTCAGCGGCGTAAGCGGCGCCGGGCGCAAGGCCGAGTTGGACTACCTCTTCGTCGAGTGCAACGAAAGCGTCCGCGCCTACGGCGTGCCGAAGCACCGCCACTTGTCCGAGATCGAACAGGAACTGGCGCTCGCCGCCGGGTGCGCCGTGACGATCCAGTTCACGCCGCACCTGATCCCGGTGAATCGCGGCATTCTCACGACGCTTTACCTGACGCCGGCCAAAGCCGTCGCCGGCGCGGAACCGGCCGCGGCCTTCGCCGAGGAAGTGGCGGCCTGCTACCGCGCGGCGTATGCGAACGAACCGTTCGTGCGGCTGCTCGAAGGCAAGGCGTTGCCGGATACCAAGAACGTGGTCGGCACCAATGTTCTCGAACTGGCCTGGCGCGTGGACGCGCGCACTGGCCGGCTGTTGGTGATCAGCGCGGAGGACAACATCGTCAAAGGCGCCAGCGGCCAGGCCGTCCAAGCCTTCAACCTCCTCTGCGGCTTCCCGGAAACGGCGGGACTCGCGTAGGGCGAGCGGCTTGGGGCGGCGGCAGGAAGATTGGGGGTCTGACAAAGGCAATTGTCACAATGGGTGGCCGATGGCGATGGCCACTCGCCCCCTTCATAAGAACTTGTCTTTGGGCTGGCAGCGGCAACATTGTCTTGGTCATGAACGTGATCGAAACTACCGGGGTTGTGGACGCACAGCATCAGTTGCGCCTGGACAAGCCGCTGCCCATTGCCGGACACAGTCGCGTCAGAGTGCTTGTGCTTGTGCCGGAGGAATCGGACATCACCGAGACTGCCTGGACGAATGCCTTCGGGACCAGCCCCGCGTTCGATTTCTTAAAGGATGCCGCCGAGGACATCTACACCGCAACCGATGGCGGACCGTTCCATGACCAAGGGTAGAATCGTCCTGGTTCCTTTTCCTTTCGATGACATGACGGCCAGCAAGGTGCGGCCCGCCGTGTGCCTGACCGATCCGATTGGCTGGGGGCGGAAGCCCCGGCCGACGGCGCTGCAACGGATGATCCGCACGCGGATCTCCGCCGGCAATGCGGCCCACGGTTCCGGAGTCAGAAGGGGGGATTGCGGCATGCCCTTGCGCCAGAGAAACACGCCGTCGTTGGCCCCCAGGCGTTGACTGGCCTTGCGAAAATCCACCTGGCGCGCCTGAGGCAACCGCGCCACGACAGCCCCGC
>JAKCAB010000222.1 GCA_021839785.1 bacterium
GACTTCAAGCCGGATGGTCGCGGTGTCCACGCTGGTGTCGCGGTTCTTGATCACCGCCTCAATCGTGGGAGTCACGGTCTGCACCGTGGAACTCGGGGTCGGCAGCAGCGACGTGATTGTGGCCCGCTGAACGCCCGTGTCCGAGACGGGCACGAAGATGAGGTAGTTTAAATATCGGTTCGCCGAATCCGTGTCCGCGGTCAGGTGGCGCAGACGGAGCGTTGTTTTGCCGGACAGCTTGAGCACTACTTTGTTCAGGCCGGTGCCGTCGGTCAGCGGCACGTTGCGGAACGTGTAGCCGCTAAGCTTGCCGAAGAAAGTGCCCAACTGCGTGGTGGTCTGATCCGGGGTGCTGGCGCTGCTGGTGACCTGTTCCAGCACGCTGTCCGCCTGCACGAAGTTCACCACCGCCTCGCGCAAGTACACCTCGTATGAACCCGCGGTGAACTCGCGCGTGTAATTGAGCCATTCGCCGGCGGCGACGTCACCCACGTCGTAGTCGAAGACAAAGTTGTCCGGGTCGAACTGCGGGCGCGGCTTATCCAGCGTGTGCGCCATGCGCACCGGATCCTGCGTTCGATAGAGCGTGTCGGCCCCACTCGGAGCCGTCCGGGTGTCGTGGAAATCCGTGCCTTCAACCCCCACCCGATCCACGTACGAGTTGTTGTCCTGGCCCCAACCTTCGGGGGTCCGCACCGGGTTGTTGAAATAGGATCCGGAATCGAAGTTGTAGTCCTCGATTTCCGTCACGCGATCGGTGGCCACGAAGGTGTCGAAATACGTCGTTTCGGAGCGGGTAACGTTGTCCGAATCCACCACCGTCAGTTCGGCCACGTAATTCGTGTTGGCGCCAAGCCCGGCCAGGGTCGCCACCCGCGTGGTTCCGGCGGCGCTCAGGGTCAGGCCGTTGGCCGTGGTGATGAGCTGCCCGTTCAAGCTGACGGACACCCCCGAGTCGGCGATCGGTTTGTCATCCGACACCTTGAACGACAACGTCGTGGGTGCGGCCAGGAAGCTCGCACCGGTCTTCGGTGTCACCTCGAGGATCACCGGCGGTTCGTTCGCGGTGGAAGGAGGCGTGGAGGCGATCAGGTTGTCGTAAACCACCTGATAGCCGGCCGGATCCTGGCCGCCGTCGGCATAAAGGTACAGCACCACATTGCCCGGCATCTCAACAAAAGGAGCCGGCGGGTCGTCGTCGCCGTCGGCCATGACATCGGCCGCAGGCGTGTCCACGAAGGTCTTGTCGAACAAAACGGCGTTGTGGTCGTCCTTGTCCAACACACGCCCGCGGATGACGACGTTGCCGTGGAGCACGGTCAGGGTGAGCACCAGGGTCACGTTTTGATTCTTGACCGGCGGGTCCACGTTCTCGTTGAAGAAGTACTTGTTGATGCCCTTGGTGATAAGCAGATCGCTCTCGGACTTGGCGATGCCGTACCCGCCGAGGGAGTTGGCCCCGGTCGCGGTCGGGATAAACGCGAGCACGGTAAACGAATCGATGCCCAGTCCGCTGACCATGTCCACGGCGAACTCGTTGCGGGTGCCTTCGTCCAACTGGAAGGTCTTGGTTTTCTTGGTGCTGGCCACGAAGTACGGCTGGCCGATCGCCTGCAAATCGAACGTGAATACGCCGTTGGCCTGTTTGCCGCCCGGCAGTGGCAGGCCGGCGGGATTGGAGTCCTCCCAGCCGGTGGCCTGGGCCGCGTTGAAGTCGTCCAGCACCGTTGCATCGCAAACCAGCACTTCGGCGTTGTCATAAACCACCTGGTAACCGGCAGGTTCGGTGCCATTGTCCGCGTAAAGATAGAGCACGAAATAGCCGCTGGTGATGAACGGCGCCGGCGGATCGTCCGTGCCATCGGACATGATGTCGGCCGCGGGCGTGTCCACCACGCGCCTTTCGTAAATCACCCGGTTGCCGTCATCTTTGTCCAGGACCTGGCCGGTGATTTCGACGTTGCCGTTGCGGACGGTCAGGTTGAGCGTCAGGGTAACGTTCTGGTTCTTCAACTCCGGCGACGGCACGTCGTCGAGGAAGTATTTGTTGATGCCCTTGGTGATCAGGAAGTCGGTCTCCGACTTCGCGATGCCGTAGCCGGCCAACGAGTTGGCACCGGTCGTCGTGGGGATGAACGCCAACACGGCGTAGGAGTCCGGGCCGAGGGCGCTGACCAGGTCCACGCGGAATTCCAGATTGCGGCCCTCCTTCAGTTCGAAGGTCTCCGTCTTCTTGGTGCTGGCCACGAAGTACGGTTGCCCGATGGCCGGCAAGTCAAAGGTAAAGACGCCGTTCGCCTGCTTCCCTCCCGGCAATGGCTGACCGGCTGGGTTCGAGTCCTCCCAGCCGCTCGCCTGCGCCGCGTTGAAGTCATCCAACACCCGGGCCGAGGCCGGCCAGAGGCCGCCCAGACACGCCACGAGCAATCCGCCGCCCACGAAACCGCCAAGGTTATGCCAGCTTTTCATACCACACTTCTTTGTTGAGCTTGCGCCCGCGTTTGAGGACTGGAGACGCCAACCGTCGCAGATCAGGCCAAGCGCGGCTGCAAGCACTTTTGGAGTTCGGTCATTTGGAGTTACGGCGTCAATCTTTCGCGCCCGGCCCACCGCGTCAACCGTTTTTCGGAAGTCGGCCGGCGATGGCGGAAAGTCGTTGCCAGCAGACGGAAGCGCAGGCTAACAGAAGACCGCATATCCGACAACGATGACCCGCACCGCCGCCACGCCGCTCGTGCTCCAAGCTTGTGCCTTGGCGAAAGCTTTCGCCGGCACGCCAGCTCTACGAGGCGTGTCGCTGGACGTGGTCTGGGGCGAAGTGCACGCCGTCATGGGCGAAAACGGCGCCGGCAAATCCACGCTCATGAAATTGCTGGCCGGGCACTTCCCGCCCGATGCCGGCGAAATCCAAATCGACGGCCAGGCCGTCCGCCTGCGCAATCCGCACGAGGCGCTCGCGCGCGGCATCGTGATGATCCACCAGGAATTGCTGGGGTTCCCGGAATTGACCGTGGCGGCCAACATCCTCATGGGATGCGAGCCGGTGATCTGTTTTCCCGGCTGGCTGGACCACCGGCGGATTCAACGCGAAGCGGCCACCCGGCTGGATCGCCTCGGCCTCGACATCCCACCAGAGCGGCTGTTGCGCGAGCTCAGCGTGGCCGAACGCCAGATGGTGGAAATTGCCCGGGCCCTGGCTCACCGCGCCCGCGTGGTCATCATGGACGAACCGACTTCTGCACTCTCCGAGCCGGAAGCGAACGCGCTCTTGGCGATCGTTGGCGAACTCCAACGCGATGGCGTGGCCGTGCTTTACATCACCCACCGGCTCGAAGAAGTGCTGCGGATCGCGGACCGCGTCACCGTGCTCCGCGACGGCCGGCACATCACAACTGAGCCTGCCCCTGGTCTGACCGCTTCGCGACTTGTAGAACTCATGGCGGGCCGCGCCGCCGCCGTCAGCGCAACCCGATCCGAAACGGTGACCGGCGAAATCGCCCTCGAAGTTCAGGGACTGGGCCGCCGCCACCGCTTCCGCGACGTGAGCTTCGCCGTGCGGCAAGGCGAAGTGGTCGGGCTGGCCGGTCTGATGGGTGCCGGGCGCACCGAGGTGGCGAGCGCGATTTACGGGCTGGCGCCGGCCGATGAAGGCGAGGTACGCGCCTTTGGCCACCCGGTGCGCCTGAAGCATCCGCGTGACGCCCTGGCCCTGGGTATCGCGATGGTTACCGAGGACCGGCGCGAATCAGGTCTGGTGCCCCAGCTCGCCTTGCGGGAGAACATGACGCTCGCAAGTCTGCGTCAATTTTGCCGGGGACCGTTCATCGACCACGCGCGCGAGGCCAGGATCGCAGCGGAGCAGGTGCGCGCGTTTGCGATCAAAGAGGCCGGCTCGCGGCAGCCGGTCAGCCGGCTCAGCGGCGGCAACCAGCAAAAAGTACTCCTCGCCCGCGCGTTGCTGACGCGGCCACGCATCCTCATTCTCGACGAACCCACGCGCGGCATCGACGTGGCAGCGAAGGCGGACATCTACGCGCTGATCCGACGGCTCGCCGCCGAAGGCATGGCGGTCTTGCTGGTCTCCTCCGAACTGCCGGAGATCCTGGCGCTGAGCCACCGCGTGCTGGTGATGCGGGAAGGCCGGCTCGCCGGTGAACTCGATCCTCGTACCGCCTCCGCCGCCGAAGTGCTGCACCTCGCGATGCCCGACTGACCATGACTTCCGCGCCCCACGAACCCGCCTCCGCGTCGCCCCACCAGTCCGTGCCCGGCGGCGATTGGTTTCGCCGTTACGGACTGGTGCTGACGCTGGCGGTCGTGTGTGGCGCACTGGCCCTGGTTAAACCCACGTTCTTCAGCGCAGGGAATCTCATCAACATCGTCCGCCAGATCTCCATCAACGGCATCCTCGCCGTGGGCGTTACCTACGTCCTGCTGACCGGCGGTGTG
>JAKCAB010000783.1 GCA_021839785.1 bacterium
TCTCCTGCATCTGCATCGGCACCACGCCTCCCGAGACACGCACCAAGGCCCCAATGCCGGACCGGTTGGGCGGCAGGCCACGCAGGCGGACCGCGACCCGCGGCGCGTCGGTGTCGAAGCGGTAGAGCCGCGCGCCGCCGTTTACGCCGTTGACCGCGAGGTCCAGGTCGCCGTCGTGGTCGAAATCCGCGAGCGCGAAGCCTTGGGTGATTTGCGTTGAATCGAAACCCCAGGCCCGGCTCACGTCCTCGAAGATCAAGTCGTGGCGGTTGTGGAAAGCCTGGTTCGGCGAGCGGAACGGCGGATACAGCATCAAGTTCGTCCGCGCTTGCTCCGGCGCTTGTTTGCCGAAGCTGCGGACGCGGTCCAGCACATCGCGGTCTTGAACGTCGAAGAGGATGCCGTTTCCGATCAACAGGTCTTCGTAGCCGTCGAGGTCCACGTCGAGGAAGAGCGGTTGCCAGGACCAGTCGGTGGCGGTCACGCCAGCATAGTTGGCGATCTCCGCGTAGGTGCCGTCGCCGCGATTGTGGAAAAGCGTGTTCCGCGCGACCTCAGGCCGGTTGTCGATGCGTCCCGGCAGGGGCACCAACGGCGGCAGGCCCACGACCTGGCGCGACCGCAGGCGGTGTTCGCCGCTCATCATTTCCGTGACCAGGAAGTCGAAGCAGCCATCGCGGTCGAGGTCCGCGAAATCCACGCCCATCGAGGAAAAGCTTTGTTTGCGCATCGCCAGCCGCGGCAAGGCGTGGAAGTGGCCGGTGCCGTCGTTGAGCCAGATGCGGTCCACGGTCTGGAAGTCGTTGCAGACGTAAATGTCCGGGAAACCGTCGCCGTTGAGGTCGCGCATTTGGACCGTCAACCCGAAGTCCCACGGCTCGGGTTTGGGCTTCCCCTCCTCGTCCAGGAAGAACGGCGAATTCCACGGCACGGGTTTGAAACGGCCGTGGCCATCATTGAGATAGAGCACATCGGGCTCGCCTACTTCTTCGAGCCGGCCCTCGACGAAGCGCAGCCGCTTCGCATACGGGCCGGACACCACCCACTGGCCGTTCACCAGCTTCATCTCCGCGCGACCGCCGGACCGCAGGATCGACACCTCGCCGTAGTTGGCGACGTACAAATCCAGATCGCCGTCGCCGTCCACATCAGCCATCGCCAGGCTGGTGCTGCCGGCGTCCGAAACGAGGCCGGCCTCGGCAGTGGCCTCACGAAAGCGGCCGTCGCCTTGATTGAAGAAGCAGTGAACGCCGGCGCCCAGCGTCGCCACCAGCAGGTCTGGCCGCCCGTCGCCATCCACATCGGCGAACAAAGTGCCGGTCGAGTGCAATCCCGCCAGGCCCACGCCGGCCCGGACCGTGACGTCCTCGAAACGCCAGTTTCCGAGGTTGCGGTAAAGCGCGTTGGTACCGGCGATGGCGCCGAAGTAAAGGTCGCACCAGCCGTCGCCGTCGAAATCGCCCGCCGCCACGCCGGAGCCGTTCATGAGGTTGTTGTTGGCGGCGGCGAGTTCGGCCGGCAGCGGGTTGGTGAAATGAATTCCCGACTGCTCCGGGGCAAGCAGGCTGAAGCCAGTCTTGGCGGATGCGGGCACCTCCAGTTTCACGCGGCGAAAGCCGGCGCCCGATTCCCAAACCGGCGACGCGGCGCCGAGCCGCAAACATGCGATCACGGCCAACGTCATCGCTGGAAAGCGTCCGCGGACGAGCCACCTGGGCGACAGCCACTCTCTCAAGGTTGAATGTGTTGGCAGTTTTCCTGGCGGGCGCACGGCAAAACTCCTCCGGCGATTCATCGCAAAACCTTCAGTTCGCCCGGCCAATTCAGCGTGATTTCTTTCGCGCCGGCCGGCAGGTCGGCCACGGTGGTTTTGCCGCCCGGCCAGCGCACTTCGATCTGATCGGCTCCGGCCGCGGCCAGCACCGGGACTGCGCTGTCCTGGGACCAATAGCCGGAGCCGGCGTGGATTTCACGCGCGGGTCCAAAGCGACCGCCCACGCCAACCCGCAGGACGGCGCCTACACCGGTTGGATTGCCGGGCGGTCCGAGCAAGCGCACCCGCAAGCCGGGCCGCGCGCCTGTGTTTCGGAACAAGCGGGTGGCCGCGCCGTTTTGCGTCACCACCAGGTCCACGCGGCCGTCGCCGTCGAAGTCGCTAACCGCCGCACCGCGCTGCTCGCCATAAACCGCCACGCCGCTATCCTGACCTGGCACCGGCTGGAATCCGCCCCGGCCATCGCCGCGCAACCACAGCCCCCGGCCGGCGTCGCAACGCGGCGTCTTCGGTTGCGTCGCGAAAAAGTTCTGGCTGAGAAAGACGTCCTCGCAACCGTCCCCGTCAAAATCGGCCACACAGGCGGCCAGCGCGGTGGCGAACTGGGCTTCGCGCGGCAGCGGCACCGCCACGAAACGGTTGGTGCGATTCAAGAACAACATCGAGGCAAGCGCGTTGACTTCGAGCCGGCGGGCTTTCGCGAAGGCTGGACCAATGACCTCCGCCACGGTGGCCCGGCCATAGGCCGCGTGAGTCGGGAACCGGCTGCGCACCGACGGCAGCTCCGCCGCCACCGAGTCGAGGTCGCGGGCCGGCACCTCCCGTCCCGTGTCTGGATCGCGCTCGGCTTCGAGCACGTTCACCGCCCCGCTGCCTTCAAAGTCGCCGTAGTAAATCCGGTACGGCGATGCGGCCGTCGCGCGAGCGACCGTGTTCAGTCCCCAGTTGGTGGCGAGCAGATCGAGGTTGCCATCGCCGTCGAAATCGCCGGCGGTCACGCCATTCCACCAGCCGGTGAGTTCTGCGAGGGACGAGGGGCGAGGGGCGAGGGGCGAGTCGGGCGCCGCGTTAGTCGCGTTCCCGGCCCAGGTCAGCGGCGGGTTCCATTCGGCCAAAGTGCCGCGGTGGTTGCGAAAGATGCGCACCGGCCCCCACTCACAGGCAAGAACCAATTCTGGCCAGCCGTCGCCGTCGAGGTCGGACCAAACCGCGCCGCTCACCAAACCCACGCCGGCCAGGCGCGTGGTGTTCTCTGTGTCCAGTGACCAAGCGGCTCCGCGCCGCCGCCACAACTGCGACGGCGCAGGTTCGGGATAACGACCCGGCACGCTCCGGCCGCCCACGAAGAGGTCAAGCTGGCCATCGCCATCGTAGTCCACCGATGCGAGCGGTCCCACGCTGACGGCGGTGGCGGGGATGGCGTCGGCGGCATGCGCTTGCCCTGGCACGAACTGGAGCACGGCGCCGCCCGCGGCCTGGCCATCCTCGTAATTGGCGGAACCAACGAGCAGCCCGCGCACGCCGTCAGGACCCACCCAGCCCAGCACGGTGGTTTGGTCGCGCGTCACCAGTTGGTCCCACGGCAAGCCCGACCGGCGCGCGAAGTGGCCGTGTCCGTCGTTGTGAAAGAAGGCGAGGGTCCCGCCTTTCCCGCTGCCGACGATCAAGTCGTCCCAGCCGTCGCCATCCAGATCGAACCAGCACACGCCCGGGCCGAGTTGGCTGAGACGCCGCGGCAGGAGCGGCTGGCGGCCAAAATCGTCGAAGAGATCGTCGTGATGGACGTGGCCCAACAGCGCGCTCACATCCTCGAACATCGGCGTCGGCGCGGACGGTCGCGGACTTGCCGGAACGACATCCGTCTCCGCTTTCGGCGTCGTGGCGGCTGGTTCTTGGATTTCGTAAAGCGCATTCGGGCGCGCGTCCGCCACCACGCTGCGGCGCCCACTGCGCCAGGCCACCTCGATGCGGAGGCGGTTGGTTGGCGCGCCGGCGGCGAACACGCGCAACGCCTGATCGCATGACAAGTACCGCCCGCCGCACATCATTTCCTGACTCTGCGTTACCGGCCCGCCGGTCACGGTAATGCGCGCGCCGATGCCGGCGGTGTTCGGTGGCTGGCCTTTCAGGCGCACGGCGATTCGCGGCGCGGGTGCATCGTTCCGGTAAAGCCCGAGCGGGCCGTTGAGGTTGTTGACGACCAAGTCCAGGTCCCCGTCGTGGTCGAGGTCGGCCAAGGCCATGCCCTGCGAGACGCCGACTTGGTCGAAGCCCCAAGCCCGGCTGTTCTCGGTGAACGTCAGGTCGCCGTGGTTGCGGAAAGCCAGGTTTGCCTGAGCCAGCGGCGGCAACATGAGCAGTTTCTTGGGAATCAGGTGCCGCGGGTACGGTCCCCTCGCGGCGATCCGCGCCTGCGCGTCCAAATCCTGCGTGTCGAACAGGTGGCCGGTAGCCGCGAGCAAGTCCTCGAAGCCGTCCAGGTCCACGTCGAGGAAAATGACCGACCAGTTCCACTCCGAGTCTTCCAGGCCGGCGTAGTCGGCGACCTCGGCATAGGTGCCGTCGCCGCGGTTCCATTGGAGCACCGTGCGATCCAACTGCGGCCGGTCGTCGAACACGCCAATCGCGATGTCGTACGGCGCCATGCCGGCGATCTGCATCGAGCGGCGGCC
>JAKCAB010000259.1 GCA_021839785.1 bacterium
TGCCGCTGCCGTGGGAATTCGAGATCGACTTCGACGAAGCCACCGGCCACCTGCGCCGCGTCGTGGTGGGGGACAACGCGCCGTACGCCGACTACCTCGCCGCGCACAACCATGCCATCGACACCTCGCGCGAGCAGGTGAAACGGCTGATCCCCATCGCCGAGAAATGCGGCGTGGTCATCGCGCTGGAAAACGTCTGGAACAACCTCTGGGTCCGGCCGGCGATTTTCCGCCACTTCGTCGCCTCTTTCCAGAGTCCGTGGGTGAAGGCGTATTTCGACATCGGCAACCACGTGAAATACATGGCACCCGAGGAATGGATCCTCGAACTCGGCCCGCTGGTCGCCAAGTGTCACATCAAGGATTTCAAGCTGAACCCGTCGGACCCCAACGGCGGCGGCGAGTTCGTGAACATCCGCGACGGCAGCATCCGCTGGCCGGTGGTACGCACGGCGCTGGATCGCATCGGTTACAACGGCTGGGCGACGATCGAAGGCGGCGACCTTTCGCTGGCCGAACACAGCCGGCGGCTGGACCTGATCCTCGCCGGGCGCTGAGGCGGATCACTTGATCCACCCCATCAGGCGCATCAATTCGACGAACACGTAGGCCAGCGCGCCGCTGACCGGGATGGTCAGAATCCACGCCCACACCATCCGCTCGACCACCGACCAGCGGATGGCATTGAAGCGTTTGGCCGCGCCGACGCCCATGATGGCGGCGGAGATATTGTGCGTGGTGGAGACGGGGATACCGAGCCGGGTCGCGACGCCGATGACGATGGCCGACGCGGTTTCCGCCGCGAAACCGTTCACCGGATAGAGCTTCACCATTTTGTGACCGAGCGTCTTGATGATCCGCCAACCGCCCACCGCCGTGCCCGAAGCCATGGTCAAGGCGCAGAGCACCTTGATACAGACAGCGATCTCCAGCGGTTTGCCAGCCACCGGCGCCGGCGTGTGCAGGAACGACAGCCACGACGGGAGGCGATCGAAGGTTCCCACCTGGGTGGCCGCGAGCAAGGCCAGCGCGATGATGCCCATCGTCTTCTGGGCATCGTTGGTGCCGTGCATGAATCCCATCGAGGCGGCGCTGAACAACTGGGCCTTGCCGAACAAGGCGTTGACCGCGCGCGGGCGCCAGTTGCGGAGCAGGAAGTAGAGCATCCCCATCACGAGAAAGCCGATGATGAGGCCCGCGATCGGCGACGTGATCATCGGCATCACGACCTTCCAAAGCACGCCACCGCCCAGCCACCAATGCTGCGGGCTGGGTTTGGACCAGATGATCACGCTCCAATCGTTGTGCGCCGCCGCCAGGCAACCGCCGCACAAGCCTCCTACCAAGGCGTGCGAGGAACTGGAAGGCATCCCGAACCACCAGGTGATCAGGTTCCAGACCACTGCGCCCCAGAGCGCGCACAGCAGCACCTGGGTGGTCACCACCTGCGCGTCCACCAGTCCTGAGGCGATGGTCTGGGCGACCGCAGTGCCCCAAAGCGCTCCCCCCAGGTTCGTGATCGCGGCGAGCACGATGGCCTGCCGCGGCGCCAGCACCTTGGTGGCGACGACGGTGGCGATGGAATTGGCGGTGTCATGGAAGCCGTTGATGAACTCGAACACCAACGCGATGGCGATGACGGCGAGGATCAGTGTCATCCGCGGAGTTCGGTTAGGAGTTTTTCAAAATGATCAACGTCACGACGTTCCCGGCATCGCGGCAGCGGTCGATGATTTTCTCCATCAACTCGTAAAGGTCCTTGACGATGACCGCCAGGAGCGGGTCGCGTTTGCCGCTGTAGAGATCGCTCAGCAGACTCACCATCAACTTGTCCGCCTCCCCCTCAATGTACTGCAGGCGGTCATTCAGTTCCTTGGACTTCTGCAAATCCTGCAGGCAACGCAGTTGCTTCACCATCGCCACCACCACCTCGGTGGCCCGGGCCAGCAAGTCGGCCTGGGGCGCGAAGTCGATGTTGCGCAACCGCTCGGACGCGATGTGGAACCGCTCGGCGAACTTCTCCACCGCCTTCGGGATCTTGTAGAGCGCCCGCGACAGCGCCTCGATGTCCTCGCGCTCCAGCCCGGTGACGAACGTGTTCACCAACTCCTCGCTGATCGTCTCGGCGATTTTCTTCTCCTTCCGTCGCGTGATGACGAAATCCTCCAGGCTCTTCTGGGGCGACCTGAGCAAATCCCCGAGCAACCGGACGCTGGCGTGCGCCTCCTCCGCGCTGGACTCCAGGAGCGCGATGAACCGATCTCCTTTTCCGAAAAGCTGTGTCAGCGAGAACATCCGCCGGTTGTCACACAATCGTAACGCCCATGCACGCAGAAACTGCGCGCCAACCGATGCAAACCCGGCAGAAACTAACCCGAAACCAGGCCTGATCGACCGCGGCTTACAGTCCGCCCCGGCTGGCGTCAGCGCGCAAGCCGGTCAGCCGCGAGCCGTCCGGCCTCACGAACCGGGCGCAGCACTCCCAGCCCAGATTGTTCTGCGTGAGCTTGAGCAAGATCGAGTTCCAGCCTGGGCGCAACGTAACCCTGGCCTTGTCAGAGCCGGGCGTCAGCGGCCGGGCGATGTTGTTGGCATAAACCTGCTGGCCGTTCAGCCAGACCTTCACGCCGTCGTCGCTGCCCAGTTCGAGCACCGCCGGCTGTTCCGTTTCGGAATAAACGCCGGTCCGCAAGTACGCGACGCATTGCTCGCCGCCGTAGAGTTTCAGCAAGTCCAGCAGCCACGGCCGGGCCGGATCGGTGCCCACCGGCATCAACCGCCAGTTGGCGCTCGCCGGCGCGGTCTCCGGCGCGAATGCGATGTCGAACAGGGCGGCGTAGTCCTTGCCGTTTTCGCGGTACGGACCAGCCACCTGCCAGGCGGTCACATAATCCGCCAGTGCCTCGATCTGCTTCAATGCCGCCTCGACCGCCGCCTTCTGACCGGCGTCGGTCGTCACGGCCAACACTCTTTTCAAGGTTGTCTCGGCTAGGTCGCGGTTGGCGCCGGAGACGGCCTTGGCGATTTGCGTTGCGGCCAGTGCGGCCTCGGCTTGCACCACGGGTTGGTCCAGCAAAGGGCTGACGATGTCCAAAGCCGCGGGATCGACCACCGTCCCCAAGCCCGCCAGCACCACGCGCTTTTCCTCCGGCCGATCCGCCACGGCCAGGATTTGCTGCAACAACGCGAGCGGCGACTTGCCGGTGGCGTGCGCGGTTTGCTCGTCGGTGGCAAGGCGAACGTAACCCCGCACCGCCAGCGCGCGGAAATTGACCTCCGCCGCGTCGCGCGCCAGCGCCAGCAAATCCGGCAGGACCTCGGGATCGCGACTGTCGCACAACGCGCGCACGCCGCCTTCGCGCATGACTGGGTTGGCGTCTTTGACCGCAGCGCGTATGGCGGTGCGGATTCGCGGTTCCACCAGACCGCTGCAAACCTGGAGCAACGCGGCGCGGCCTTCAGCGCTTCCCGAGCCGCGCGCGCCTTCCACGATCGGCGCGACGTCTAGTTGGCCCGCCGACCGCTGACTAATCGAAGCCAAGGCGTCCGCCGCCTCAGCGCGTGCGCCTTCGCTCTTCGCCGCCAAAACCAGCCGCGTCAACGCGCCGACCTGCCGGGCATCGGCCAGCACCGCCAAGGCTCGCAGGCACGCCCGCTGGCTCGCGTCGTCACCGGAGCCGGCGAGTTCGAGCAGTCTGGGCACGGCCGCGGCGTCGGCCCGGCCGCCCAAGGCGCGGACCGCCTCGGCCTGAATGGCGGGTTTCGCCGAGGCCAGTTGGGCGAGCAAAGCCTGCGTCACGTCGCCGCGACGAAGAACCAAAAGAGCTTCGCGCCCGGCCTTCTGGATCACGGCCTCGCGCGAGGTAGCGGCTTCCAACAGCGCACCCGCAGCTTCGGCCCCGGCCAGGTTGCCCAAGGCGGTGACCGCCGCGAAGCGCACCGCCGGTTCGGTGCTCCCTGCGAACGGTAAGATCGCGCCCGCGGCGGCCGGATCGCCCCGCTGATCCAACGCCCCAATCAGCGAGGCTTGGACCGGCACCGGCACGTTGGGCAGCAACGCCGCAAGTTTCATCGTGGTGTCGTCGCCCGGTAGTTCGCGGGCAAGTTGCAGCGCGGCCACCTGCGCCGGCCCGTCATTGCCTTGGATCGCAGCGAGAGCCAGGCCGGTGCCATCGGCACCGGCGGCGAGGATCAAGCCACGAAAGGCCGCTGTGCGGACAAAGTCCTTTTCTTTGGAACCGGCCAGCATCTCGAACACCGGTCGCGCGGCGGCGCCGTTGCCTTCCTCGACGAATCGCTTCGCACAGGCCAGCAAGCCGTCCACAACCGCGCCGCGGACCGGTTCCTTCGCTGCCGGCAAGGAATCCAGCAAGGCCGGGAGCGCCACGGCGCCGCCAATCTTGCCCAATGCCGTCGCCGCCGCCCGGGCCACCCCGGCGTCA
>JAKCAB010000477.1 GCA_021839785.1 bacterium
AACAAAAAGTACGCGACATCGTCGTGGAGCAATTGGGCGTCAAGCCGGAGCAGGTCACGCCCGAGGCCAAGTTCATCGAGGATTTGGGCGCGGACTCGCTGGATGTCGTGGAACTCGTCATGGCCCTCGAAGAGGAATTCGGCAACGAAATCCCCGACGAGGAGGCCGAGAAGCTTACTACGGTGGGCGACGTGACCAAGTACATCGAGGAGTTGCAGCAGAAGTAATCGCCAGGCAAGTTTTTCAGGGCAGCCACGGCTGGCGTACAGCGGCGTGCTGCCCTTTTGCTTTATGGGCTGGACCGATCGCAGAGTAGTGGTGACCGGGATGGGTGTGGTAACGCCCCTCGGACACGACCTCGACACCTTCTGGAACCACCTGGTCGGCGGCCAGAGCGGCATTGACCGCATCTCGCTGTTCGACCCGGCCGCGTTCGACACGCAAATCGCCGCCGAAGTCAAAAACTTCGACGCGGTGCCGGCGTTTCCCACGCCGAAGGACGAACGCCGCACCGACCGCTTCACGAAGTTCGGCGTGGGTGCCGCGCACCGGGCGCTGCTGGACTCCGGGTTGGATCTGGAGCGCGTGGACCGGGATGAAATCGGCGTGTTCATCGGGTCCGGCATCGGTGGCCTGGCCACGACGGAAGAGCAGCACAAAATCCTGTTGAACCGCGGTCCCGGCCGGCTTTCGCCGTTCATGATCCCGATGCTGATCCTGAACATGGCGTCCGGCCTGTTCTCGATGTACTACCGCCTGCGCGGGCCAAACCTGGCGACCTGTTCCGCGTGCGCGACCGCTTCGCACGCGATCGGCGAGGCCTGGCGCACCATCAAGATGGGTGACGCGAAGGCGATGCTGGCCGGCGGCACCGAGGCGACGATCACCTCCCTGGGGATCGGCGGCTTTTGCGCCATGAAGGCCATGAGCACCCGCAACGCCGAGCCGAAGCGGGCCTCCCGGCCATTCGACGTCGGCCGCGACGGCTTCGTCATGGGCGAAGGCGCGGGCATCATCGTCCTGGAGGATCTCGAACACGCCCGGGCCCGCGGCGCGCGGATCTATTGCGAAGTGGTTGGGTACGGCAACACCGCCGACGCCTACCACATGACCGCGCCGTCGCCGGAAGGCGAAGGGGCGGCGCGGTGCATGAAGATGGCCTTGCGCAGCGCCGGGCTGAACCCGGAGGACATTTCCTACATCAACGCCCACGGCACCTCCACGCCGCACGGCGACCTCTGCGAAACGCTGGCCATCAAAGCGGTGTTTGGCGAACACGCCCGGAAGCTGGCGGTGAGTTCCACCAAGGGCGCCACCGGCCACATGCTGGGCGCGGCCGGCGCGGTCGAAATGGCCGTGTGCGTCAAGGCTCTCCAAACCGGCGTGGTCCCCCCCACCCTGAACCTCGACGAACCGGACCCGCAGTGCGACCTCGATTACGTGCCGCACACCGCGCAGGAGCGGGAGGTCAAGGCCACCGTCAATAACTCCTTCGGCTTCGGCGGCCACAACGCCTGCATCGTGGCGAAGAAGTTCGTCGGTTAGCCACCAGCAGGTCTTCGCCGGCCGAGGCGGAATCGAGAGTCTCTGCTGCACTTGTGGTTCCCGCCGTGGCTGACGGTCGTCGCGGTGGCTATGCCGGCAACTCGCTTGCGCGGAATCAGCATCCACGCTCCTCTCGATGACAAGCTTGAATGAATGTGTCATGCTGGCCTGGTGATCGAGTTGTCGCCCGCTCAAGTCACGGTACTCCTCGGGCGGTGGGGGGCGTGGCCTTCCTCTACTCCTCGGTGGGTCACGGCGGAACCACGGGTTACCTGGCCGTGATGGCCCTGCTGGGTGTGGGATCAAGCTGGGCGCGGCCCGGCGCCCTTTGGATTAACTGTGCGATCGCTTCCGTCGCCGCGTGGCGGTTCCAACGTGCAGGATTCTTTGACTGGCGCGTATTCGTACCTCTGGCGACCGTGTCCGTTCCGCTCGCGTGGCTCGGCAGTCGTCTGCACTTCGAGGGCCGCACCGCCGCCGTCACGCTCGGCCTGACTTTACTGGGTGCCGGCTGGATGCTCGGCTGGGGCCGCCGTGACAAGGCCGAACTCCCCACCCAACCCGCGCGGCTGCCGGTTGCGCTGGCCGCGGGCGGCACGCTCGGTTTGCTGGCCGGCATCACCGGGATCGGGGGCGGGGTCTTTCTGACGCCGCTGCTGATTTTCCTCCGCTGGGCGCCCGCCAAGACGGCGGGTGGCATCTCGGCCCTCTTCATCGTGGTCAACTCGGCCGCGGGGTGGGTGGGTTTGGGCAGGCAGGCCGTGATCACGCAACCTGCCTCTCTGGCCTGCCTGTTGATTGGCACGATCGGAGCCTTTGTGGGAACCCAGTTCGGCGTGCGCCGCTGGGGCACTGTGGCATTCCGGCGGGCGCTGGCGGTAGTGCTTTGGATCGCCGCCGTGAAACTGCTTATCACCGGCAGATAGACTCGGCGGACGCGTGCCGATCTGCCGGGCTTTGCGGGGTGCGCATCATCCCTCCGAACTCGCACTGCGTTTGGGTGAGAGCGAGGAGGAAAAAAGGGCCTGAGCCCCCGCCGCCTGGCATCGGCTCAACGGCCTGCGTGGGACGCAAAATATGGATGGCCCCCGCGTGGGCCACGACACCGCCGCCGGGGCAAAGGGTTGGGGTGCTTTGAAGCCAGGCGTAATCGCATATTCGCCGTACTTTCCAAAGCTATGACTTGGATCAATGCAGCGTCCGGCCAGCGAGCCAACACTCGGTTGCATGAAACCCGGGTGCTGTGGCTCAAGTTGGCTGCTTGCCTTGGCGGTGGGAGTGTTGACCGGCCTTGCGGGACGAGGATCGGCCGACGCTTCAACCGCTGTCCCGCCGGATGGGCAGCGGTCTTCATCGCCCATTGGCGAAGCGGTGTATGCACAAGCCTGCGCCGCGTGCTCCGGTGTCAACGGGCCGACGGCGGTCTGGCTTTACCCGAAACCGCGCCGCTTCAGTAGCGGCCTGTGCAAGATCAAATCCACCCCGGCGCGGAATTGCCCACCGATGGCGATCTGTTCCGCGCCTCGCGCGGCGGGCCCAGCCTGTCCCCGGGCGCGCTCACCCTGGCAACGGGCCGCACGTAGCCGCCGGCTCAACGCGCCCCGGGCGTAACTTCGAAACGAACGGCCAGCCATGTCATCGCACGAACCTGTCCCCACCCCCGAAGCCCCACGCCTGCGCGCCGGCTGGCCGTCCGGGCTGGCCCAGGTAAGTCTGGCGGTCCTGCTCTTCGAAACGCTCACCGGCCTGGCCGTCACCTTTGCGCCGTTTCACGCCACCGTGCAATGGAGCGTGCTCTTCCACACCGCCGTGGGCGCACTCTCACTGCTGCCGGTGGCCGTGTACTGCGTGTTGCACGTGGCGGACTATCGGCGTTACGCTTGGTCACACCTCACGTTGTTGGGCTGGGTGGCGGTGTTGGCTCTCGCCGGCGTCTCCCTTTCGGGCGCGGTCATCACGGTGCAGGCAGCGTTCGGCATCCGGACGGACGCCCTCTGGCGTCAAGTTCACCTGGTTACGACGTTTGTCCTGCTCACCGGCGTGGTGCCGCATCTCGGTTTCGTCGTCCTCAAGCAGCGCCAGACCAAGGTGGCTCCGCAAATCCGGCCGTCTTTTGCCCGGTCGCTCGCTCTGGCAGCGGCGGGATGCGTGGCGGTGCTCGGAGCGGGCACTCTCTATTCGGGCCGGAAGTACGAAAACCGGTTCCCGTCCGACTACAGCTTCCTTTACGGCACCAACCGCCCCTTCGCGCCGAGTCTCGCGAAGACCGATACCGGCGGCGCCTTCGACGCCCGGTCGCTCGCCGGCTCGCGCTCGTGCGGCACCGCCGGGTGCCATGAGCAGATTGTGAGCGAGTGGCTGCCCAGCGCCCACCGTTACGCGGCGATGGACACGGTTTTTCAAGGCATCCAGGAGGTCATGGCCAAGCAGAACGGGCCAGAGTCCACACGGTATTGCGGTGGCTGCCACGACCCGATCTCACTGTTCAGCGGCACCAAGAACCTCTTCACGGAGAACCTCACAGGACTTCAGGGGTACCAGGAAGGCGTCTCGTGTCTGGCCTGTCATGCCGTTCGCGAGACCGACGTCAAAGGCAACGCCGATTACACGGTAACTCAGCCACGCAAGTATCTCTGGCAATGGCAGACCAACGGACTGGGACGCGTGGCCCGCGACTTCCTCATCCGCAGTTACCCGGCCGAACACAACAAGCTATCCAAACGCTCCTTCAAGAAACCCGAGTACTGCGCCGCCTGTCACAAACAGTTTATCGACCAGGAGGTCAACCGCGTCGGCTGGGTCCAACTCCAGAACCAGTACGACAACTGGGCCGCCAGCCACTGGAACAAGAAAGGCGACGCCCGGAAAACCGTCGAATGTCGGGAGTGCCACATG
>JAKCAB010000624.1 GCA_021839785.1 bacterium
CTATTCCGTCTGCGCCGCAAACCTCATCAAAGACGGGGGATTTGAGACTCCAGTGATAACGGGCGGCGGCGGCCAGTATTACACGACCGGCCAGACTGTCGGCGGTGTGTGGTTAGTCGAACACGCCGACACCGAATTGGGCATTTATGCCAACTCTCCCTACGTCTTTTATCCAGCTCCCGAAGGCAATCAGATTTGTTACCTCGCCGACAATGTTACCCACGCGACGTTGCGACAAGACATCGCCTCACCTCTCCAGGCTGGCGTGACCTACGCGTTGTCTTTTCAGCAGTCTTGCTTCAATGCGAGTGATGGCTACGCCGACGGCAAGGTCACGGTGGAATTCTCGCCCGCAGGCGGAGCGGTCGAACTGAGCCAGACCTTTAGCCTGTTCGGCCATGCCGACTGGACACGCCAGAGTCTGATTTTTACCCCAAGTCTGACCGGGCCGTACACACTCCGTTTCGACTCGACCGTCGGGTATGCCGGCAACATCGACGATATCCAACTGGTGGCCGTGCCCGAACCCGTAACCTGTGGGCTGGTGGCCGGCTTGGGGCTGCTGGGTCTGGCAGGCTGGCGACGCCGGCGCGAAGGATCAGCCGGCACCGGCGCTGTCCGCCACTAATGAGAGCCTGCGTTTGAGCCGCCTCACTCCAGACCACAATCCTCTACCTTGCAGATGGATCATGACCAACCAATCAAGCGCGCTGAGGAGAATTGAGCTCGGAACGCTGATAACACTGGCGCTCGCGGTGATCGGCTTCGCATTCTGGCTCGGCGGACTGCAGGCCCAAGTCAATATTCTGGACCCGAAGCACATTGCGGCGTCGGTGGACGCAAAGGTAACCGATGCCCTGGCCAGGAGTGGGGTTGTACCCAGCGGAACCATCATTGCCTGGTACGCCAAGTCGGGCCCCATACCTGTTGGCTGGGCGCGATGCGACGGCAACGACAATCGACCGGACCTCACGGGGCGCTTCTTGCGAGGCACGACCAGGTTTGGCGATGTGAGTGCCAGCGGGGGTTCGGAGACTCACAAGCATGTGGTCTGGAAAGATTCCGCCAGCGGGGATGGCCGAGGTTTCGCCAAAGACGGGAATTGTGGTCTGGGCTTCACGGACACGGCCAACCACCTCCCGCCCTACTACACCGTGATGTACCTCATCAAACTGTAGTCGGGATTCGATGTGGCCAAGCGGAACCCCGTGGCTGGGCGGCGAGTCAACATCGGCTTTCCCCGGCTTCAGGCGCCGGTATTCTCCGGCCGTGACTGGATTGCGACGCAGCGCGGTATCGCGGACGCCCTGGTGGTTCTGGGCCGCGGTTCCGCTCGCGGTCGGGGGCGTGACGTGCACGGCAGGGGCGGAAAGCGTCCCTGTGCCGGCCGCCTACCGCGCGAACCACTGGACCTCCGAGCAGGGTCTGCCACAAAACACCGTCAACGCGCTGCTCCAGACGCGGGACGGCTATCTCTGGAGCGGCACGCTTTACGGCTTGGCGCGATTCGACGGCCGCAGCTTTCACGTGTTTGACCAGCAAAACACGCCGGCCATGATCAGCGACGCGATCAATGCCCTGGCCGAGGACACGCGCGACGGCAGTCTGTACGTGGCCACCCGCTGCGGTTTGTTGCGCTACCGGGAACATCGCTTCGAACGCGTCGCAACTCTGCCCGAAAAAGATGGGGTGGGGGGGCGCATCAGCCCCGCTCGCGAAGGCGGCGTGTGGGTCTCGACGCAGCGTGGGACGCTGGTTCGCTGGTGCGACGAGGCGGCGCAGACTTGGAAGTTGGGCGAGGACGACCCCACTAACGAGGTTTGCGCCGTGTTCGACGCGGAAGCCGGGGCGGCGCTGATCACGTTGCGCTGCGGCCTCCACCGTCTGGATTTGGTCACGGGGCAGCTCGCCCGCTTGGGGCCACCGGATTTCGCGTGGTGTCAACACGCCGGGCGGGCGGACGACGGGGCGCTCTGGCTCGCTACCGGATCGGGAGTGTGGCGCTGGCAGGGACAGAAATGGCAGCATTTCCCGGTGCCCACGGCCGGCCTCAGTGCGGAGCGGGTCTGTCGCACCACGGACGGTGAACTCTGGGCGACACTCCATCGGTTGGATGGCGTCGCGCGCCTTTACCGGTGGGAGGGTGATCGTTTTGCCCTGTTTGCCTTGCCGGGTCTGCCGGAGGATTCTTCAGTCAACACCTTTTGCGAAGGGCGCGAACGGGGGCTATGGATCGGAACTTCGGACGGGCTGTTTCAACTCCAGCGCCAGCGGGTACTGGTCTATGCGAAGGAACAGGGCCTGCGAAGCGAGAACGCGGGGGTGGTGACGGCAGGGCAGGACGGCACAATCTGGATTGGCACCGCGGCCGGCGTGAGCGCAATCCGGGGTGGCACCGTCGAGAATCTGCCGCCGGCCGACGCCAAAGCGGGTATGAGCGGCGCCTCGGTCCTCTGGGTGGACAGCACCAACCGGCTTTGGGTGAGCCATGACTTGTCCCGACTGGACCTCTACGCGGACGGTCGCTGGATCCCAGCCGCCCTCCCGGCGAGCCTCGCGCAACTGGGCGGGGCCAAGGCCCTGTACGAAGATCGCACAGGGCGTGTGTGGATCGGCACCGAGCACGGCGTGTTCTGCGGCGAAAACGGTGCCTGGCGGTTGTATTCGACGACAAACGGCCTGTCGCTCGGCGACGTGCGCGTGATCCACCAAGACCGGCGGGGCGACCTGTGGTTCGGCACCTTCGGCGGCGGGCTGAACCGGTGGCACGACGGGGTTATCTCGACGTTCGCCACGACGAACGGCGACTACAACAACCGCGCGTGGTGGATCCACGAGGATGCAGCGGGCGTGTTCTGGGTGGCGACGCAGAATGGATTAAACCGATTCATGCCCCCGGACCCGCAACCAGCCCGAAATTCGAATCTTGATGCCCGAGGGTCGTCCCACGCACCGACCCCGGCAAGCGGCGCCGACGCTGGCGGCCGGTTCTTCACGTTCACCACGGCACAGGGCCTGCACGAAAATGTGGTGAACCACGTTCAGGAAGACGATTTCGGTTACCTGTGGCTTAGTGGGCTCCGCGGCCTGTATCGCATTTCGCGACAGGATTTGAACGCCGTGGCCGCCGGGCGGTTGGGCCAGGTACGGTGCCTCACGTTCGGCGAGGCCGATGGAATGCTCAGCAGCGAGTGCAACGGCGGCGACAACCAACCCGCCGGTTGCAAGGACCGGCAAGGCCGGCTTTGGTTTCCGACCGCGCGCGGGGTGGTGGTGATCGACCCGCGCGCGATTCGTCAAAACGACGTTCCGCCACCGGTTGTCATCGAACGCGTGGTGGCCGACGGTCAGGTCGTTTATGGCGATGGCGTGCCCGCCCCAGTCCCGGCACCCAAGACCCGAAACGCGAAACCCGACCCCGCCGCCTCGCGCCCCGAGCCGCGCACCGCAATCTTGCGCCTGTCGCCCGGGCGCGCCCGGGGGCTCGAGATTCGCTACACCGCGAACAGTTTCGCCGCGCCGAACCGGGTACGATTTCAGTACCGGCTCGCGGGGTATGACCGCGACTGGCAACGCGACGACGAGAACCGCCGGGTGGCGTTCTACACGAACCTCCGGCCGGGCCGTTACGAGTTCGAAGTGCGAGCCGCCAACAACCAAGGCATTTGGAGCGATCGCCCCGAGAAGATTGGTTTCAACCTAGCCCCCCACGCGTACGAGACCTGGCCGTTCTACCTGCTGTGCGGGTTGAGCGCGCTGGGCACCGTTGCCGGCGTTCAGGCCTACCGGCTGCGCTGGCAACGGCGTTTGCTGCGGCTCGAACACGGGCAGGCGCTCGCCAACGAGCGCACGCGGATCGCGCGCGACTTGCACGACGATCTGGGCACGGCATTGACCGGCGCCGCACTGGAACTTGAGGTGCTGCGTCGCGAAAGCCACGGCGACGAGCCGGTCGCCGATCAGCTCCGTCACACTGCGGACGGCATCCGGGCGCTGGCCGACCGGATGCGCGAAGTGGTCTGGGCGGTGAACCCGCACTGCGACAAGGTGTCGAGCCTGGCGAGTTTTCTGGAACAACAGGCAGCGCAGTTTCTGCGGGCGGACGGCTTGCGCGTCCGGCTCGATTTTCCCGAAGACATTCCGTCGCTGGCGATGAAGACCGAGGCCCGGCATCAACTGGCGCTGGGCGTGCGCGAAGCGCTGGTCAATGTCGTGCGGCACGCGCGGGCTATGCAGGTCGAATTGGTGCTGCGGCTGGAGTCGGGCGCGGTTCGCGTAGAGGTCCGCGACGACGGCGTCGGATTCGACGCCGGCCGGCCGGCCGGCCCCGGCCATGGGCTGGAGAACCTCCGGCATCGGTTGAAACTGGTCGGGGGGCGATTTGAAGTCCGTTCCACGCCCGGCCAAGGCACCGTCGCCAGTTTCCGCGTTC
>JAKCAB010000622.1 GCA_021839785.1 bacterium
CAGCGGAGCACCAGGCAATTCTCGAACCGCGTGATGCCATAACAAAACGCGCCGTCCTTCAGCGCGTCGGCGATGACGCAGTTCCGGGCCGCGAACGCGCCGCCCAGGGCCTCGATGACCCCGCCGGCTCCCCACGGATTACCAACCGAGTTGCCGCCGTACCGGATTTCGGCGTGGACCAACTCACCGGTGGCGCCGTCCTCGAAGCGCAGGCTGCGCCAATCGCCCGCCGCGGGCTTCGTCTGCGTGCCGTCTTCGTTGGTATCGCCGCCCCAGGCGTCGTCGTTGATGGACGTGAACACGACGGGTTGGGCGAGCGTGCCGGCAACCGCCAGCTTGCCGCCGTTCTGCACGGTAATTCCCTGACCGGCACGGAACTTGACGATCGCTCCCGCTTCGATGGTGAGCGTGGCGCCGGCTGGCACCGTCACGATGTCGGTGATTTCGCGCAGGCTGTCAGAGGTCCAGGTTTCGCTGCCAGCCAGCGCGCCGCCGAAGGTCCGGCTGTTGAACCGGAACGAGGCGTTTTCGTTGGCGTTCAACGTGGCGCTGGCATTGACCGCCAGTCGCCAGGAACCCGGCGTGGGCTTGGTCAAATCGCCGTCGAGATTGCTGTCGCCACCGACGGAATCGTCCGTGAACGCGGTGAGCACGATCGGCTTTTCCGTCGTGCCCAAGGCCGAGAGGCTGCCGCCACCCAGCAAGTTTAGGCGGGCGCCGGGCAGGAATTTCACGATCGTCCCCGGAGTGAGCGTGAGCACAACGCCGGGGCCGACCGACAGTTCGCGGCTCACGACGTGGACTTCACCTGGTCCCCAGTTTTCGGAGTTGGCCAGGGTGCCGTTATGCCAGGTCACCGCGTTGTTTACGATGACCGCGCGTCGGCTTTCGCTGACCACGGCGCCGCCCGCGTCGCGGATCACCGCGTGAAGTTCATACTGCCCGTCTGCGACGGCCGCGGTGTCCCAAGTCGTGCCCGCGGTCAATTGGATCGGGACGGTCTCGATCGGGGTGGCCACGCCGTCACGCCACGCGCTGAACTCCGCGGTGAACGGTCCATTGCCAGGCACGAAGACCGCGAGTTCCAAGGGCACCGAGCCGTAAAGCCACGTCTCGCCCGGCGACAACCAAACCAGTATCGGCATGGAATCGACGTGGACGGTGCCGGGGCCGCCCGGCCGCGCGCCGCCCGCGCCGTCCGCCGTGATCGCGCCGGTGAAGGTGCTGGCACTGCGGTAAATCGCGATCCGCCCGCCCGCGCCGCTGCCGCCATCGACCCACTCGCCGGGGCCGCCGTTGGCGCGGATTTCACCGGCGCCAGCCAGGGTGCGCGCGTTCAACAAGATGCTGCCGCCCGACCCGCCGCCGGCGTTGTTGACCGGCCCGCCGAGCGCGTTCGCGGTGATGCTGCCGTCCACGGTGAGCGTGCCACCCACGATCATCCGCACCACACCACCGCCATCGGTGCCGGGGCCGTTGTCGCCGCGACCGCCCTGGCTGCCGGGCGTCGAAGGCTCCAGCTCGGAACCGTAAGCCGCGCCACCCGGCGCGCTGGAAGCACTGACGGCACCATCGCCGCCGTGGCCGGCGCCGCCGCCAGCCCAGGAACCGGAACCGCCCACGCCCGGACCGGGGTCGCCACCCACCGGGTATCCGAGTCCGTCCGCATAAACGCGACCGCCGATGCTCGCGTCGCCCAACACGACCGCCTTCACGCCGCCATCGCCTTTGAGGTGCGTGAGCACGGCGCTGGGCGCCACTTCCAGGCTTTGCAGAACGAGTTGTTCCTCGCCGTAAGCGCGGGCCTGGGCCGCGATCCGCAAATCGTAGGCCTCCGGCGCCTGCAACGGCGTCAACGCGCCCCAGCGGTCGCCGTTCTCGACCAATACGCTGCCGACGGTTTCGCCCGCGAGCCGTGTGTAGATCGTGCCCGCGCCGCCCACCTGACTGCCGCCGCCGCCGCCGCGCGCGGTGAGCGTGCCAGCGAACTGGTCGTCACCGAGGTACAACGCAATGCGCCCGCCGCCGCCGCTGCCGCCGTCCACCCATTCGCCGCCGCCGCCGTTGGCCGCGATGGTCCCCTGACCAGCCAGCTTGCCGGCGGTCACCCAAATGCTGCCGCCCGCGGCGCCACCTTGGTTGTTGTACCAGGCACCGACGCCGTTGGCCGTGAGGGTGCCGTCCACGCTCAACGTGCCACCGACAATCAACCGCACGGCGCCGCCACCCGGGCTGCGCTCCCGCGTGGCCGAGCCATCGCCGCCACCGCCGCTGGAACCGAGGTCCGTGGGTTCGAGGATGGAACCGTACGCGTGGCCGCCGGCGGAACCGGATCCGCTCACGCCGCCGTTGCCGCCGTAGGCTCCGCCGCCACCGCAGCAGTCAACCGAGCCGCCCGCGCCTGGACCGGCTTCGTCGCCGACCGGGTAGCCTTTGCCGTCCACGTTGATCGCCGCGCCGGCTTCGACGGTGAGGTCCTGTTCGACGGTGAGCGAAAGCCCCGTTGGGCCGGTGACGTGGGTCAGCGTGGCGCCGGGTTTCATTTGCAGGCTCACCAGATTCAACGGGCCGGTGGGATAGAACGCGGAGCCGCCGGTCAGCACGAGCCGCGTCTTGGCCGGCACGTCAAAAGGCGTCAACGCGCCGGCGTTTCCGCCATTGTCGAGCACCAGTTCGCCTTCGGTTTGGCCGGCGAGCTTCCGGTAAATCGTGCCGGCGCCGCCGCGTTGGTAGCCGCCCCCGCCGCGGGCATAGACCGTGCCGTTGAAGGCAAGCGTATTGGCGTGCAAGGCAATCCGGCCGCCGCCGCCGCCGCCGCCGTCCACCCATTCGCCACTGCCGCCATCGGCCAGAATTTTGCCGCTGCCGGCAATGGTTCCAGCGGTCAGGTAGATGCTGCCGCCGGCACCGCCGCCGGTGTTATTGATGGTCCCGTTCACGCCGTTCGCTGTGACGACGCCGTTCACGGTAAGCGTGTTTGAAACAATCAACCGCACAACCCCACCGCCCGCCGGACCGGGACCGCTCTCGCTGTTGCCACCCGCACTGCCCAGTTCCAACGGTTCGGTGATCGAACCGTACGGCGCACCTCCCGCCGCGCCGCCCTCGGTGGTGCCGCCTTTGCCGCCATGCCCGCCACCGCTGCCGCAACAGTTCAGCTGGACGCCCGCGCCCGGACCGCGTTCGTTCCCGATCGGATACCCGCGGCCGTCGGTGTTGATGCTTCCGCCTTCGGCCACGATGGCGTTGTTGAGTACGTTGATTTCGCAGCGGTTCTGACCGGTGAGGTGGGTCAGGACGGTGTTGGTGCGCACTTCCAAGTCGCGCACGGTCAGTGGCGTCACCGGATAGACATTGGCCATCTCGGCCAGCGTGAGCTGAAAGGCTTCGGGCGACGTGAGCGGCGTGTAGTTGCCCCAAGTGCCGCCGTTGTCCACGAGGAGCTGACCCTGCGGTTCGGCCGAAGCTTTCAGGTAAATGGTCCCCGCGCCGCCGCGCTGGCTGCCGCCGCCGCCGAAGGTCGTGAGCGTGCCGGTGTAATCTTTGGCGGTGTAATAGACGGCGATGCGTCCGCCGCTGCCGCCACCCCCTTCCACCCACTCGCCCGGACCGCCGTTGGCGGAAATGGTGCCCGCGCCGGACAGCGCGCCAACCGTCAACCACAGACTCCCGCCCGCTCCGCCGCCGGCATTATTCGGCGGGGCGCCTGCACCGTCGGCCGAGAGCCGGCCGTCGAGCGTCAACTTCCCGTCCACCACCAACCGGATCGCACCGCCGCCCGCCGTGCCGGGGACACCATCGCCATCGCCACCCTGGCTGCCGAGTGTCGTGGGTTGCAGAACTGCGCCGTAGTTGACACCGCCATCGACCCCGGAAGCACTGTGTCCGCCGATGCCGCCATGCCCGCCGCCAGAGCCGGCCCAATCGCCGCGTACGCCCGTGCCGGGACCGCGGTCGCCGCCGAACGGATAACCGCGTCCATCGGTCGTGAATTGGGCGCCCGCTGCGAGGGTGGCGTCGCCGGTCACGTGCAGGTTCACATTGGACTGGCCGGTGAGATGGGTCAGCACGGCTTCGCCGGGCATGGTGAACCGGGCCACCGTGAGCGCCGCCTCCGGATAGGACACCGCGCGGCCGGAAATGGTGAGGCGAAACGCCTGCGGGGAGGTGATGGGCGTGTGGTTGCCCCAGACGTTGCCGTTGTCCACGATCAAGTCGCCGACCGCATCCGCGGCGCGTTTGAGATAGACCGTGCCGGCGCCGCCTTTCTGCGAACCGCCGCCGCCGTACGTTGTCACCTGGCCCGTCAACTGGTTGTTTGTGTAATAGAGCGCAATGCGCCCGCCGCTGCCGCCGCCGCCGTCCACCCATTCGCCGGCGCCGCCATTGGCAATGATAACCCCCGGGCCGGTGATTGTGCCGGCGGTCACC
>JAKCAB010000719.1 GCA_021839785.1 bacterium
CTGGCGAGTGCTTCGGTCCGAGCCGCGGGCGTCGTGACCACCGCCACGCTGACCAACCTTTACGCCGCGCTGCTGGGCGGCGGGCGCGTCACCTTCAGCCTCAGCGCCGCGGCCACCTTCACCCTCCGGGCACCGCTCGAAATTCAGAGCGACACGATCCTGGACGCCAGCGCGTCGGCGTACTCCGTGACCTTCAGTGGCACGAACGGCGTGCGCCTGTTCAACATCAACCCCGGCGTCCGCCTCGAGTTAGCGAAGGTTTCGCTGATCAACGGCGCGAGCACCAATGGGGCGGCCGTGTACAACAACGGCGGCACGCTGGTCGCCACGAACTGCACGTTCAGCAACAACCGCGCCGTCGGCAGTGCGGGTGTGGCCGGCGCCGCGGGCCAGGACGACTTCAACGTCGGGCGCACGGGCGGTACGGGCGGCGCCGGCGGATCGGGTCTTGGCGGCGCGATTTGGAGTTCCGGTGACGTGCAGCTAACCGGGTGCACTTTGAATTCGAACCTGGCCAACGGCGGCGTAGGCGGCGCCGGCGGCGCCGGCGGCACCGGCGCGGTGCAGGCAGGCGACGGCGGCGATGCGGGGCCTGCCGGGCCCGGCTTGGGAGGCGCGATCTTTTGCACCGGCCAACTTGTCTTGGACAACTGCACTTTGCAGGGCAACGCCACCACCGGCGGGAACGGCGGCCCAGGTGGCAGCGGCGGCTCCGGATCGAGCCTCTTCACGCCCACCAGCGGCCGGAGTGCGGCGGGCGCGGAATCGGCCGGCGGGGCGGTCTATAGCCTGGGCAGCGCGGTCGTCACGGGTTGCACCTTCGTCACCAACACCGTCACCGGCGGACAGGCCGCCGACGAATTTGCGAATGCGATGGGCATGGGCCGCGAGGGGCTTCGCGGTGGCGACGCGCACGGCGGCGCGTTCTTCAACGGCGGCACTGCCCAGTTCGCGAACTCCACTTTCTCCGCGAACGCCGTGACCGGCGGCGCGGGCGGCGCGGGGGGCGACAGCCCGGAGTTCTTCGGCGGGCGCGGTGGCGATGGCGGTTCCGCACTCGGTGGTAGTCTCTGGAACCAGAGCCAGATTGCGATTACCAATTGCACGTTCGCCGTGGGGTATGCCACCGGCGGCGCGGGCGGCGCGGCCGGCACCAGCGGAGACGGCATCGATCCCGGGTCGCCCCGACCTGGCGACACCGGCCAGACCGGAGGCGGCAATGTCGCCAACGGGGGCGGCGCTATCACGCTCTTGAACTGCATCGTCGTCAACGCCGGCGCCGGCGGCAACGGCTTCGGACCGCTCACGGATGCCGGCCACAATCTAAGTTCCGACGCCACCTGCAATTTCAACGGCCCGGGCAGTCTCAATCAAACCGACCCGCTGTTGGGCACGCTGGGCGATTACGGCGGCACCACACGGACGATCCCGCTGCTCGCGGGCAGCCCGGCCATCGATGCCGGCGCGACCGTGGCCGAACTCACGCAAGACCAGCGCGGCAACTCGCGACCGCAAGGCGCCGCCTACGACATCGGCGCCTTCGAACGCAGCTTCGCCGGCCTGTCCGGCCACGTGACCCGCGCCAACGGCAGCGCGTTTGCCGGCGTGACCATTGCGCTGCTTTCGGCCACGTCGCTGCCCACCACCACCACTACGGACTCGAACGGGCGCTTCGAGTTTGTACAACTGCCGGACGTCGATCTCGGAACGTACCGCCTCCTCCCGCCAAACGGCGGCAGCGGTTTCGATCCGGCCTTCCGCGACGTTCAACTCACCAGCGCCTCGCAGACGATTACCAATCTCGACTTCGTGGCCCTCGGCGATCGCATCGTCGGTTTTGGCTTCGCAACCAACGGCGCGTTCCAGATCCGCTTCCTCGGCGAACCGGGCCAGGCCTACCGTCTCCAAAGCACCGCCACGTTGACGCAATGGCAGGACGCCGGCAGCGGCACGACCGACACGAACGGCGTGCTCGATTTTCTCGACCCCAATGCGTCCGCGGCCGGTCTGCGCTTTTATCGGGTGGCCACGCCGTGAACGAAGCGGCGAAGCGTCTTCGGCATTGACGCGCGCCGCGACTGACCGGCTTGATGCGCGGACGATGAAAGCCGCCGTTCTGCATGGCAAAGAAGACGTCCGCATCCAAGACGTGCCCCTCCCGCCGCTCCAGGCGGGCGAAGTACGCATCCGCATCGAGGCGGCGCTGACCTGCGGCACCGACCTCAAAGTTTTCCGGCGTGGCTACCACGCGAAGATGATCGTGCCACCGGCGGTGTTCGGTCATGAACTCGCCGGCACCCTCGATGCAGTCGGCGATGGCGTGCGCGACTGGGCCGTGGGCGACCGCGTGGTGGTGGCGAACTCCGCGCCGTGCGGCGCCTGCCGGCTTTGCGCCGGTGGCCAGGAACAACTCTGCGATGACCTGCTGTTCCTGAACGGCGCGTACGCCGAGTTTATCAACGTGCCGGCGCGGCTGGTGCAGAAGAATCTGCTCCGCCTGCGACCCGAAACCGCCTTCCGCGACGCGGCGTTGACCGAACCGCTGGCTTGCGTGGTGCTCGGCGTGGACGAACTGCGCCTGGCCCGCGGCGAACGCGTCCTGGTACTCGGCGCGGGACCGATCGGCTTGATGTTCGTCGCTTTGGCCCGGGCGCTCGGCTGCGAAGTCACCATCGCCGGCCGACGCCCGGCGCGCTTGCAGGCCGCGCAGCGGCTCGGGGCCAACTCGGTGGTCGATGTCGGAACCGGTGCGGACTTCGCGAAAATAGTGAAGGATCAGACCGGCGGCGGCTTCGACGCGGTGGTCGAGGCGGTGGGCCGCCCGGAAGTGTGGGAGGCGGCGGTGGAACTGGTGCGCAAAGGCGGGCGGGTCAACTTCTTCGGCGGCTGCCCGGCCGGGACCCGCGTTTCGCTCGACACCGGCCGGCTGCACTATTCGAGTCTGACGCTGATCGCCAGCTTTCACCACACGCCGCGCACGATTCGCCGGGCGCTGGAAGCGATCGAATCGGGCGTGGTCCGCGCGGCGGAATTCGTCGATGGCGAGTGCGCCCTCGCGGAGTTGCCCGCTCGCTTCCACGCGATGGCCGCGGGCAACCAGGCGATCAAGACCCTGGTGCGGGTGCGCGTGTAGGTTTCCGGCGCAGTCCGTTCTGAAACCACAGGCGCCACACCATCCACAGCGCCTCGAAGACGATCTTGCGCGACATTTTGGACGAGCCTTGAAAGCGGTCGGTGAAGGTGATCGGCACCTCCGTCACGCGCAGGCCTTGCCGCCAGATCTTGTGCGTCATCTCGACCTGGAAGCTGTATCCGTTCGAGTGAACCTGGCTGAGGTCCAGCGACGCCAGCGCCCGGCGTCGAAAGCACTTGAAGCCCCCCGTGGGATCGCTGATCGGCATGCCGGTCACGATCCGCACGTACTTCGCCGCGCCCAGACTGAGCAGCAGCCGCCGCAGCGGCCAGTTGATCACGCGAATGCCGTTCGCGTAGCGCGAACCGAGCACCAGGTCGGCGTCAGTGGCAGCAGCGAGAAACCGGGGGATGTCGTCGGGGTTGTGCGAGAAATCGCCATCCATCTCGAACACGAATTCGTACCCGCGCTCCAGCGCCCACGCGAAACCCGCGCAATAAGCCCGGCCCAGCCCCTCCTTGCCCGGGCGGTGCAGCACCTGCACGGCGTCGTGGGCGGCGGCAAGTTCGTCGGCCAGCTTGCCAGTGCCGTCCGGCGAATTGTCGTCCACGACCAGGAGATCCACCGCGACCGGCAAACCCAAAACCTTGGCCACGAGCGGACGCAAGTTCTCCCGCTCGTTGTAAGTCGGCACGATGATCAGGGTGTCCCGGGGCATGGCGACGGTGCAGACTACTTAGCAAACTCCAGGCCAACTAGGAAGCTTAGTTTGCGGCCTTCAACTCTGGGCGGGCGTAGAGACTGGCCGGCCGTTTGGGGGCAGCAGCGGGCCCAGCGGGCAGACCTCGCACCGCGGCTGGCGCGGCCGACAGAAGTCTTTCCCTACCATCACCAACTGCGCATGGTAATCCTGCCAGTAATCGAGGCGGCCGGCCGCCGGACGTTGGTCCAGCGACGCACTGCAAAGCCCTTGCACCTCCTCGCAAGTCGCGTTGGGAGCGCACCAGCCGTGGCGGGCAAAGATGCGCTTTGTGTAAGCGTCCACGACAAAAGTCGGTTGCGCGCCGGCGTACAGCAACATGCTGTCGGCGGTCTCCGGGCCAATGCCGTGGATGGCCAGCAACCGCGCCCGCGCTTCGCCAAGCGGTCCGCCGAGGAGGCGGCTGAGCTCGCTGCCGAAGTCCTCGACCAGCACCGCCAGAAACGCCCGCAAGCGCCGCGCCTTGACGTTGAAGTAGCCCGCCGGGCGGAGCCGTTCCGCAAGCTGCGCTGGCGGCAGCGTGTACAGTGCGCGGGGC
>JAKCAB010000747.1 GCA_021839785.1 bacterium
TCCCGGCTGGCGAGCATGCCGGAACTGTTCCGGTTTGTGGAACCGGCCATTTTCCAACAGGCCGCCCGGTCTTTCGGTGGCGCGCTCCAGCCCACGAAAATTCTGATCGTGCCGGCTTTCCCTGCCGGCGAGGACTCGCGCCAGCAAAGCATCGCGTTACTGCGGTCAAAGGGCGTGGACGCGGCGATTCCGTTTCGCACGCTGCTGGCGGACCTGATCGCGCACGTTGAACCGAACCGGAATTACCAGAAGTCCGACCTGCTCCAGATGCTGCGGGTGCTGAAGAACTACGATTTCTTTCGCGAACCGCAACTCGAGCTGTTCAAAGCGCGGCGCCGGCGGGCGAAAACGCCACCATCACCGGCCGGCGACAGCGCAACCAGCGACCGTCCTTCGGCTTGACGCCGGCCGCGACGCGGCGTTCTGATCGCCGCGCTATGACTCTCCCTACAAGCCTTGCGCCAAAGGCGGTTTCCACGGCGTGGACCGGCCCCCGTTGCGGGGTTGTCTGGTTGCTCGGCAGCCTTGCCATCGGCGTCGGTTCGCTCGAAGCCGCAGAGCACCTGCCTTCAGTCGCTGCCGCGCCCGCCAGTCCGTACCGGCAATGGACCAACGGCCCGTCGGCGGCGCCGGATTTCTTCCCCATCGCGGTCTGGCTGCAGTCGCCGGCGAACGCCGCGCGCTACCGGCAGGCGGGCTTCAACCTGTACATTGGCCTCTGGCGCGGGCCCACCGAGTCACAGCTCGCGACGCTCAAGGCAGCGGACATGCGTGTGATCTGCGAGCAAAACGCGGTCGCCTTGCGTCACCTTGACGATCCTACCATCGCCGGCTGGATGCACGGCGACGAACCGGACAACGCGCAGTCGCTCGGCGAAGGCAAAGGCTACGGCCCGCCCATCCCACCGGCGACGATCATCCGCGACTATGAGCGCCTGCGGGCGAAAGATCCCACGCGCCCCATTTTGCTGAACCTCGGCCAGGGCGTGGCCTGGGACGACTGGCACGGTCGCGGCGTGCGCACGCGCCACCCGGAGGATTACGCGGAGTACGCCCAAGGCGGTGACATCGTTTCGTTCGACATCTACCCGGTCGTCCACGACAACCCGGCGGTCAGCAGCAACCTCTGGTTTGTGGCGCGAGGTGTGGACCGGCTCCGGCAGTGGACCCGCGGCGAAAAGCCGGTTTGGAACTGCATCGAATGCAGCCGCATTTCGCACCCGACCGCCCGGCCCACGCCGCATCAAATCCGGGCCGAAGTCTGGATGTCGCTCATCCACGGCTCGCGCGGTCTGATCTACTTCGTTCACGAATGGGTGCCGAAGTTCAGCGAATCCGCTCTGCTCAACGACCCTGAGAGGCTCGCGGCCGTGACCGCCATCAACCGCCAGATTCAGGAATTGGCCCCGCCGCTCAATTCGCCTTCGCAGCCGCAGCGCGTTGCCGTCACGAGCACGAACGCCGAAGTGCCGGTGGACATCCTGGTCAAAAGCTACGGCCGCGACCTGTTCGTGTTCGCGGTCGCGATGCGGGCCGCTCCAACTGAAGGCCGGTTCGCCCTCCGGGGGGCGAAAGGCAGCGCATTGGTGGAAGTGCTGGGCGAAAAGCGCACGCTCACGGCGAAGGACGGCACGTTCCAGGACCGCTTCGCGCCTTGGGACGTGCACCTGTACCGCCTCCCGACCGGCGCTCCCGAATAGCCGGCCGGCCGGGACCGCCCGGCGATCAAAGCCGGTCCAGGAAATACAGCAGGCACCCGAAGATCGCGGCGATGAAGACTCCGAAGAGGATCGCGGCGAGATGGACGCGCCGGCGGTGGCGCTTGTTGCTCCGCCCCATGCCGGGCAGGAGGTAGTAGCGTCGATCTTCGCGGTGGCGTTTGGAGCCGAACATGGTCGCTGGTATCTGCGGCCCGGATGCTTAAACAGGCCGGCGGCGACCAGCAATGCTTTTCCCGCCGCGTCTTGGGCGTGCCTACTTCGCAGTTGAAAGTCTGCTCATGGCTGTCCAACATCCCGCCCGTGCCAAGTCGCAACGCCCCAACGCGTGGCCTGACCGGGACGCAGTGGCTGATCTGCGTCATCGCCTCGATCGGATTCGCCTTCGACACGTACGAGCTGTTGATGCTGCCGCTGATCATCGGGCCGGCGCTGCAGGAGTTGTTGGGCGCGGCTCCTGGCTCGCCGGCCTTCCAGATTTGGGCCAGCCGGCTGTTTTACTGGCCGGCGATTTGCGGCGGGGTGTTCGGATTGCTCGGCGGGTACTTGACGGACCGGCTGGGCCGGCGGCGGGTGCTGACCTGGAGCATCCTCATTTACGCCGTCGGGGCCTTTTTGAGCGGGTTCAGCACCAGCCCGTGGATGCTGCTGGTGTTCCGGTGCTTCGTCTTTGTGGGCTTCTGTGTCGAGTTCGTGGCGGCGGTGGCGTGGCTTTCCGAATTGTTCGCCGACGCACCGCAGCGCGAGCGGGTCATCGGTTACACACAGGCGTTCGCGTCGATGGGCGGCATTCTAGTCGCCTTCGCGAACGGCTTGTGCGTGAAGCACGCCTTGAACTTGCCGAGCGTGGATTTGTTCGGCTGGTTCGGCGACGCCATCAAAGACCACCATGCGCCCTGGCGTTACACGCTGATGACCGGTCTGATCCCGGCGCTGCCGCTGATCGTGATCCGGCCGTTCCTGCCCGAATCGCCGGCCTGGCAGCAGAAACATGCCGCGGGCACGCTCAAGCGGCCGAGCCTGGCCGAGTTGTTCACGCCGGAATTGCGCCGCACCACGCTGGTCGCCACCGCGATGGTGGCCATGAGTTACGGCGCGGCACTGGGCGCGATCCAGCACATCCCGCGCATTGTGCCGGGGCTGGCGCAGGTGCGGGAACAGGCCCAGGCCGCGGGCGCCAAGGCCGCCGCAGGCAAGCCGGCGGACCAGCAAAAGAAACTCGCTGCCGTGGCGGCGCGGCGGGTCGAACAGGGCGTCGCGGTGAAGGTCACAAAGGTGCAGGAACTGGGCGGGCTTTGGGGGCGCGCCATCATGGCGGCCTTCGCCGCGGGTTTCCTGATGCGGGGCGGAATGCGCTGGCCGCCGCTGCTGGGCTGGAGCATCGCGGTGGCCTGGCTGTTGATGGAAACGCTGGCCGATTTTGCCGGCACTGGCGGCGAGCATGGGCTGCGGTTCGCGCTCGCGATTGGCGCCGGGGCGGTGGCGGCGGCGGCGTTGAAGACGCTGGCGCTGGGCCTGGAGCGCCTGGTCAAACCCACCGCCGGCAATCTGATCCGCCTGTTCCAGGTGCCGGGAATGGTGGCGTTGAGCGTGACATTCGCCTACGCGGCGGTGACCGGGCTGACAGCGCTGAAGGTCGGCATCTTCCTGACCGGGCTGTTCACGGTCGCGCAATTCAATTTCTGGGGGAACTACCTGCCGCGCGCATACCCGCTGCACTTGCGCGGCACCGGCGAAAGTTTTGCCGCGAACATCGGCGGGCGCTTGATCGGCACCGCCTTCGCCTGGCTGACGATCACGCTGGCGACCACGACCGATCTCGCGCACGCGCCCACCAAGCTGGCATACGTCGCGGCGGCGGTCGGTTTCGTCGTGTACGCTGTCGGCTTCGCGCTGTCCTTCGCCCTGCCTGAACCCAAGCCCGACCCTGCCGCCGACTGAACGTATTCTCGCTCCGGACCAAGCCATGAACCCGACTCCCACCCTGCCCAGCACCGGCGCGGCCGCGCCGAGCCAGCGGTTGCTCTCGCTCGACGCCCTGCGCGGTTTCGACATGTTCTGGATCATGGGCGGCGACCTCATCATGACGAGCCTGCGCCGGTTCAACGACAACCCGGCCACGCGCTTCCTGGCGGAGCAATTCGATCACAAGGACTGGGCGGGCTTCGCGTTCTACGACCTCATTTTCCCGCTGTTCGTGTTCATCATCGGCGTGTCACTGGTGTTTTCGCTCACCCGCATGATCGAGCGCGAAGGCCGCGCCGTGGCGCTCCGGCGCGTCTTCCGCCGTGGGGCGCTGCTCTACCTGCTCGGCGTGTTTTATTACGGTGGTTTTTCGAAGGAATGGCCGGATATCCGGCTGCTGGGGGTGCTCCAACGGCTCGCGCTCAGTTATTTCTTCGCGGGACTGCTGTTCTGCCTGTTCCGGCCCAAGGCGCTGGCGGCGATCTGCGCCGGTCTGCTGCTGGGCTACTGGGCGTTGATGGCGTTGGTGCCGTTCCCGGATGTGCGGCCCACGCCGGGCGGCGACCTCGAGGTCTGCAAAGAGACCGGCTTCACCAACGTGGCCCAACTGAACTTCGCCACCCCGAACCGGCTCCAGGGCGTGTACCTCAAGGGGGTGAACCTGGCGAACTACGTCGATCAACGCTGGCTGCCCGGCTACAAATGGGACGGTACGTGGGATCCGGAAGGTCT
>JAKCAB010000124.1 GCA_021839785.1 bacterium
GGTGACGACGGTGGGCGGTTGGCCGGCTTCGATGGACGCGACCATGTGCCGCAGTTCGCCGACGTAGCCGTCCGTGGTGTCGCATTGGACGACTTGCACCGCCTTGCCTTTCTCGAAGACCTTCAACGCCGCCGAACCGCGCGTGCTGTCGTAATCCACCGTCGCGTTCTCGAACACGGCGCGGTACGCCATCTGAAAACCGAATCCGGAGCCGAGCAGCCAACTGCCTTCTGCCACCACACTCGCGCTGCCCGCGACCTGGTAGATCGTGATCACGTGGTCCACCGCGCCGCTGATCCGCACCTGGCCGGTCGAGCACACCGACAGCGGCCGGCCAAAGCAGAACTGGACGAAGTCGGTGTCGTGGATGTGCAGATCCAGCAGCGCGCCGCCGGAGTCGTCGCCTTTGAGGTAGGTCGCCTGGCTCCAGGCCGGCGGCTCGGAGAGGCGGGTCAACTTCAGCGCAAGGGTCTTGCCGAAGCGGTTGTCGGCGATCGCCGCCTTGAGCCAGGCCCACTCGGGCCAGAACCGCAGGCAGTGCGCGGGCATGAAGTACCCTTTGGCTTGCTTCGCCGCCGCCACGATTTCGCGGCAGATCGCGGCGTTGCGGGCGAGCGGCTTTTCGCAAAGGACATGCTTGCCGGCCTTCAACGCCGCGATGGCGACTTCGGCGTGTAACGGCGTGGGCAGGCAGATGTCCACGAGGTGCACGTCCGGGTTGGCCAGCATCTCGTGGTAGTCGCGGTAGCTTTTCACCAGCGACATGTCGAAATGGATCGCGTCGGTGCTGGCGATGTTGCCGGCCACGCCGGTGAGGTTGCCGTCGGCGGGCAGGCGCACGGCGTCGCAAATGGCGACGATCTGCGCGTTGGGAACCTGGCGGTAAGCCTTGATGTGGGTCTGGCCCATGAAGCCCAGACCGACGATGCCGATGTTGGTCATAGAAAGGGGAGAGGGGCGAGGGGTTAGTGGCGAGTTTCGGTGAGGCGCTTGCTATGCGCCCAAGGATTCGAGATAGGCGCGCCCGGCGCGGAGGTCCGCTACGCGTTGGGTGCCGGCTTCGCGTTCGAGACAAAGGTCGCCCGCGAATTTCAATTCCACGAGCACGCCGAAGAACGCCCGCCAATCCACCTGGCCGGTGCCAACGACGACTTCCTCGCCCCAAGTGCCAGGCACCTTGGTTCGATTGGCGTCCTTGATGTGGCATTGCCGCAGCCACGGTCCGAGCGTGCGCAACGCCGGGATGGGATCGCCCTTGTCGTAGAGGATCATGTTGGCGGGGTCGAAATTGATGCCGACGTTGCGGCGATCGAGCTGAACGAGGAACGCCTTCAACGTGTCCGCCGTTTCCTGGCCGGTCTCGAAGCCAACCGCGATGCCGCGGCTGGCGAACAGGTCGGCAATCTGGCGCAACCGGCCGGCCAGCTTGGCGAAGTTCGGATCGCTCTTCTCGTGGGGCAGGAACCCGGCGTGGAACATGACGAACTTCAGGCCCAGGCGTTGCGCCAGGTCGGCGTTGGCCTGGAAGTTGCGCCAGTTGCCCGCCCAGTGCTCGTCCGGGACGACGCCACCGGTGCGCTTGATGGATTCCAGCGTCGAGTAGTCCTCGCCGAGGGCGGTCATCATGCCGGAAACGCAGGTGACGCCTTGCTGGGCGCAGCGGGCCTTGAAGTCGGACCAGGCGCCGCCGGTGTTTTCGCGGATCGGATCGAGCGTGATCGAGACGCGCGGGATGCCGGTGGCGGCGAGCTTTTGGAACAGGTCGTCGGCGGAGGTCGGTTGGAGCGACCAACTGCAAACCGCGAGGCGGTCGGACAATGGCGTGGCGTTCATGGCAGAACCTTTGCGACAGCGCGAGAATACTTGGCGCTCGAACCGGTGCAAGCGCCCGCTCCAAGCATTTGCACAAGCATCGCTGAATGCGCGTCTCTGTGGCGCTGCGACTTCATCGGTTTCCGAACACCGCCCAGCACACCGCTACGGACGCGATCACGCCCGCCAGGTCCGCCAACAAACCGGCCGCCACCGCGTGCCGCACCCGCTTCACGCCCACCGCGCCGAAGTACACCGCCACCACGTAAAGCGTGGTCTCGGTGCTGCCCAGAATGGTGCCGCCCATCCGGCTGACCAGGCTGTCGGGACCGTGCGCGTGCACCAGTTCGGTGAACAACCCGATGGTCGCCCCGCCGCTCAGCGGTCGCATCAACGCCATCGGCAACAAGTCCGGCGGGAAACCCACCGCGTCGAGCAACGGCTTCAAGGCGCGCCCCAGCAATTCCACGCCGCCCGCCGCGCGGAACATGCCCGCCGCCACCAGCATCGCCACCAGGAACGGGATGATTCGCACCGCGACTTGAAAGCCTTCCTTCGCGCCTTCGACAAACTCCTCATAGACCGGCACCCGGCGCAAAGCCGCATAGAGTGCGAAGAAGGCGAGGAAGAACGGAATGGCGAGCACGGACACCGCGTTGACCGCACGGATGAAAACGCCGGCGGGCGGCGCGTCGGCCGGCGCAGCGTGAAATTGCTGCCAGAACAACCAGGCGAAGAAGGCCAGCAACGCCACGAGCGCAAGCCAGGTCCACGGGTTCGCGGGTACCGCGGCTGGCTCGGCGTTCACGCCCGGTTCGGTGACCATCAACGGTTCGGGTTCCGCCAGGGCCGGGACAGGTGGCAAGCGAAACCGGCGCAGCTTTTCGAGCGTTTTCACGGCGATGAGCCCCGCGGCGCTCGAACAGAAGGTGGCCAGCAACACCGTGCCCACGATGGCCGTGGGGTTGGTCGAGCCGGCGGCGGCCAGGATGCCGATGGCCGTGGTCGGCAGCAATTGGACCGAGCCCGTGTTGATGGCCAGGAACGTGCACATCGCGTTCGTGGCGGTGCCGGGATGGCGGTTGAGTTTTTCAAGGTCGGCCATCGCGCGCAGACCCAGCGGCGTGGCGGCATTGGTCAGGCCAATCATGTTCGCCGCGATGTTCATCAGCATCGATCCCCAGGCCGGATGTTCCGCGGGTATGTCGGGAAACAGGCGCCGCAGCGCCGGCCGCAGCAGGCGCGCCAAGCTCTGAATCATCCCCGCCCGTTCGGCGAGCCGCATCACGCCGAGCCACAGCGCGGTGACGCCCACCAATGGCAACGCGATGGTCATGACCGCGGTCTTCGCGGCGTCGAACGCAGCGTCCGTCACCGCGGGCAACTGGCCGTTAAGGCCGCCGAGCAGCACCGAACCCAGCACCAGGCCGAGCCAGATGTAGTTCAACATGGCGGCGCAGTTATCTCGCCGGCAACGGCAGGCGGAAAGCGCATTCGGCCAGGGCGATGAACTTGGAAATCAGCGCCAGCGCACCCGATCAACCTGGCACGGCGGGACGCTGAGCACTGCTGGTTCCCGTTTCGCCGGGAAAACCTTGCTGGCGGAGCGCCTCGTAAAGCACCAGCGCCGCGCAGTTCGCCAGGTTCAACGAGCGCGCCTCCGCGTTGAACATCGGCACGCGCAGCCAGCGGTCCGAATTCGCTTCCAGCAACGCGCGCGGCAGGCCGGCGGTTTCGCGGCCGAACACTAGGAAATCGTCCGGCGTGTAGGCCGCCTCCGCGTAGTGCCGCGGCGCGCTTTGTTCGATGAACCAGAGTCGCGCGTCGCGTGGCAGGCTCGCGGCGAAGGCAGTCCAGTTCGCCCAGCGATGCCAGACCACCTGGCGCCAGTAGTCCATGCCGGCGCGGCGAAGCCGGGCGTCGTCGAGGCGGAACCCGAACGGCTCGATCAGGTGCAAGGTGGTCCGCGTGGCGGCGCACAGGCGGGCGATGTTGCCCGTGTTCGGCGCGATTTCGGGTTCGACGAGGACGACGTGCATGGCGCGGGCGCGGCGCGGCTTTACTCGGTCAACGCATCGTCGGCCGGTGGCTTGGGCGAAGCGCCTTTTCGGCCGCGACCATAGCGCACTTTCCACAACACCAAGCCATGCGCTGGCGCGGTCATGCCGGCGGCGCGGCGGTCGCGCCCGGCGAAGATGCGGTCGAGATCGGCGGTGGTGAGCTTGCCCAGGCCGAGCTGGACCAGGGTGCCGACGATGCCGCGGCACATCTTGTAGAGGAACCCATTTCCCTCGATCACGAACGTCAACAGCGGCCCGCGGCGGTGCAATTCGCAGCGCGTGAGCGTGCGCACCGCATCCGCCAAAGGCACGCCGCGGTTGGCGGTGAAGGCGCGGAAATCGTGGGTGCCCACGAAGCGGCGGGCGGCGGCCTGCATCGCGGCGACGTTCAAGGCGCGAGGCACGTGCCAGGCCTGGTGGCGCAGGAGCGGGTTTTGCGCGGGGTGGTTCCAGACCGCGTAGCGATACTGTTTGCCCGCGGCGCTGAAGCGCGCGTGAAAGCCCGGCGGCGCGCGACGCGCGTCCTGCACGCG
>JAKCAB010000761.1 GCA_021839785.1 bacterium
CTGCCCCTTCGTTCCGCCAGCAACCACTTCACCCACTCTGCTGAAAAGCCCGCGCTGTAGCGAAACCACCGGTGGACCGGCAGCCGCAGATTATCGAGGAAGTTGGACGTGTGGCCGACTACATCAAGCAGGGGACGAACTTCTTTGGCGTCTTGGTCAACTCCAAACAGGCCGAGCAACGCTTGTTTGTAATCTTCGCGGAGGCGAAGTAGCACTGCGTCGCCCTCATTGGCCGGTGGATACTTGATTGTCGTTGGCATCACCACGCTACTTCTCGGTTCAATTCTTCACACCTGCAAGGTTAACAGCGCCCTCAACTTTGCTCGCGCACTCAATGGCACGAACAAACCACGGTGGCGGCAACGTTCTCCCCAACGCGCCGATTTCCGGTGGCTTTTGCAGCACCTCCTCCGCAAGTCTGATTGCCTCCGCATCTTCAAACGGCAGATGGTGGTCCTCGAAATACGCCAGAATGTCTTCCCGGTTCGCCCGGTTCTGAATCATCCGCTGGAGCGCGACGGTCATCTGATAGTCGGCGGTGCGATCCTTCTGAATGAAAATCGTATGCTGGATTTCAAGCTGGCCTGTTTGCGTTTGCGGGTCGTCCTTCTTGTCATAAACGAAAACGAGGAGCGAGTAACCAAGGCCGTAGATTTTCTGGCGCGCGCTCTTGAATGGGCAGGACGATTGCGGCTGGCGAATGCTCGTGACCTTGATGTCCACGGCTAGTTCGAGGAAATCAATCCCCTTGGCCGAACTGCCTCGGGCGTATTCGTAGCGGCTCTGCAAGTAGGCCTGGAACTTGTGCTCCAAATACGTGCCCACGGCCTTGCCGGCCGTGACGCCGAAGAGCGAGGGTTCAGGCCATCTCGATTCGACTCGTGCAAATGCAATGGCTTCTTATTGCCAGAGTTCGACCGTGAGCGCAGTTGCCATAACGGCGATTCTGGCGGGTTTACGCCTACGCGTAAAGCGTGCTGCCCTTCTCGACGAATTCCTTCGACTTCGCTTCCATGCCGCGTTTCAGGCGTCTTCCTCGCTCACGGGGGCCCGTTTTGCGGAGTTTCAAGTGTTCAGTTTCAAGTTCCATGTCGGTTCAGCGGTGAACCTCACGGCTGTGGCGGAGTTTTTCCAATTCCCGGCGAAGCGGCAACCAGTATTCCTTGTCCCGCTGGCGCTCGGCGGTTTCCTCGGCCAGCAACGCTTGCTCCAGTTCGGTCATGCTTCCGGATTGCGCGTGTGCGAGCAGCGTACGTTGGTTCGCCAGCCGCCGGCAAATCGCCGGGTAACGGCGGGCCAGTTCCGCGAGCAGTTCGGGCGTGCGGAGTTCCTGAAACCAGAATCGGGCCTGCGCGGGCGTAGGCTTCGTCTGGTGCTCAAAATAATGCGCCTCGACCAAGCGGCGGATCATCGGCCAATCCTTGTCGCGCTGGGTTTTCTTGGCCTGCACCAGGTCGGGCAGCGCGAGCAGGTCGCATTTCTCGCCGCCGGGAAGCTCCCGCGTCGTCCGCCGCTGCCAGAGATTTTTGAAGGAATCCACGCCGCGCATTTTGGACATCACGTCCACGCGCATTCGCAGCGCGTCGGGATGCTGGCAGCGAAAATGGATGGCGTGCCCGCGCCGGAGATATTTGAGGGCTAACGGCGGGACGGCGACGGGTTCGGCCTGCAAGTCGGCAAAGGCCTTGCGCAGCCGCGCGAGGTTTGCGGCGTCGGCGAGGATGGCGAAGTCCGTATCGCGGCTAAACTCGGCTGCGCCGTAGAACACGCAGGCCTGCCCGCCCATGAGCAGGGCGCGGACGCGGTGCGCGCGGATCGAAGAAAGGACTTTGCGTATCGGGTTCGGGATCAAGCGAGCCTCCGAGCGCGAGATAGGTCTGCCAGAGCTTCTCGCTCTCCAGCCAGCGTTGCGCGGGCGTGAGCCGATACCACTCGGCCCACTCGCCGCCAACCAGTTCTTCCGGCTGAATCATGGAGGGTTGATACCAGTTTCAGGCTTGGGTGTAAACCTCGCACCCTTCTCGACGAACGCGCGGGACTTTTCTTCCTCTTATCATGCAGCTTCGTCAAAGACCGCTCTGCGACGAACGATCCCCGGCCGGGCACCGCTACGCCCAGTGCTCGTAGTTCACGTTTGGAAACAGATTGTCCAGCGCCTCGATCTGACCGAGCCAGGCCTCGTCCACGGCCCCGGCCTTCAATTGGCGGTAGAGCGAACTGAAGCGCAGGATGTGCTCGCGCAAGCGGCGGCGCGCATAGCCGGGGCTGGTGCCGGCGTGCAAAATGAACGGCCAGTCGCTTGCCTGGGCCAACAGCAACTCGCGGGCGGCCTGCTGCAACGCCCGCCGCTCCTGGTCCGGCGCCGGCGGCCAGCGGTCCGCCAACTCATGCATGCGCTCCTGGGCCACCGCCAGATGCCGGCGGATCCACTCGTTCTTTTCGTTCAACCAGACGCTGAGGTGCCCGTCCTCGCCCCAGGTCGAGGCCACCGGTTGAACCAGTTGATGCGTCTGATGCTGGCGCAAGTATTCCGTGGGCGTGGTCAACGTGAAGGTGTCCGCCGCCCCCGCCGCCTCGCGGACGAAGGCATCGAGGAATTCCAGTCCGTCGTCCCACCAATGGCCGAACAATTCCGCGTCGTAAGGCGCCACCAGTAACGGCGGCCGGTCCATGAATTCCGCCAGCCGGTTCAGGCGATTCCGGCGAGCCTCGAAGAAATGCCGCGCCTGCGCCCGCGCCACCCGCACCGCCGCCTCGCGATCGTACACCTCCGCCGCGCCGGCCGCCCCGCCGGTGATGCGGTGATACTTGAAGCCGGTGAAGCCGCGTTGCCCGGGCGCCGGTAGGTACGGCGCCACGTACTCGAAATCGAGGTCGTAGCCGATGTCGCGGTAGAAATCGCGAAAAAGCGGATCGCCGGGGTACCCGCCGTGGCGGCTCCACACTTGGCGCGCGGAATCGGGGTCGCGGGCAAACGCCGCCAAACCACCCGGCGTGAACACCGGCGCGGCCACGCCGTAACGCGGGCGCGGCGTGCCGTTCAACAGCCCGTGCGTTTCCAGCACGAACCAGCGCAGATTCGCGTCGAGCAAAGCCGGTTCGACCGCGGGGTCGTAAGCGCATTCCGGCAGCCAGAAGCCGGTGGGGTCCACGCCAAACGCGGCGCGGTATTGGTCGCGCGCCGTCCGCACCTGGCCGCGCAACGAGGGCGGGTGGTCCACCAGCAGCGGCAACACCGCGTGCGTCGCGGCACACGGAATGATTTCGATCCGCCGCGCTTCTTGGAGCCGTCGGAACGCCCCGACCAGGTCGCGGTCGCAATCCAGCCACAATCGCCGCAGTCCGCGGAAGCGCTCCAGGTAAAACTCCGCCAGGCGACGCAGCGGCGGCTGCCAATGCGTCCGAAAGATTTCCTTGTCCGCCAGCTCGATCAGGCCATTCAGCCGGCCTTCGTACCGGGCGCCGAGCAGCGGGTCTTGCAGCATCGCGCAAAGCGTGGGCGAAAGCGTCAACGTCAGTCGGGCGTTGAGCCGGTCGCGCTCCCAGCCTTGCAGCGTCTCGAGCAACGGCAGGTAGCACTCGGTCATCGCCTCGAAAAACCAGCTTTCTTCGAGAAAACGCTCGTGCTCCGGGTGCCGGACAAACGGCAGGTGCGCGTGGAGAATCAGGGCGAAATGGCCAGCCATGGTCGAAGTCAGGAACGGCGCGAGGCCTTGCGTGAAGTGGAGTCGGCAGTGGGCGACGGAGGCGCCGACAGGGCCGGATCGGTCGGATGCGGTTCCACCGAACCTCGATAAGTCGTGCGCCGCGCGAACGCGAGCCGGGCGGCGCGGGCCTCCACGCCGTCCGCCGACACGGCCTCCGCGCGCAGCGAGTAATCGCCGTCGGGCAGCGCGAATCGCAAAGTGAAACTCCCGTCCGGCCGCAACCGGATCGGCCGGCCTTCGATGATCACGGTGGCGTCCGGCTCCGTCGCGCCATAGACAATCAACTCCGCGTTGATGTTGAACCAAAAGCCCCGGCCGCCCGCCGCCGGCGGCGGCACCGCGGCGCCGCTGAAAAGCGCTTCGGCTCCTGGAACCATCTCGCCGAAAGCTGCCACCGGCGAAGTCGGCTGGGGTGGCTTGGCCCGGCGGGCCAGTTCCGCGGAACTGAGGCCCGGCGCGGCCCCCATTATTTGCTCGATCACCTCGTCGAGCGCGGCCTGCTGGGCCTCGCTCCAAGGTGGCGGCGGGGCCTCAACCCAGCGGACCGCCGGCGCCGGCAGACGCTGTTCCGGCCGGCGCATTGGCGGCGCGGACACGGGAGCTGGCGCCGGGCTAAGAATCCCGCGCCTTGCCAGTTCCGTCGGACGTTGTTCAAGCCTGTGCCTCGGCAACGCGAAAACGGGGGCTGACGGC
>JAKCAB010000633.1 GCA_021839785.1 bacterium
CCGCGAGGATGGCGTCGCACGCCTTGGCCGAGGCCAGCAGGTGGCTGACCGGGCAGATGCCGCACACGCGCGGCGTGATGCCCGGCATTTCGCTGAACGGCCGGCCTTCGCAGAATTTCTCGAACCCACGAAACTCGGTCACGTGGAAGTGCGCGTCGGCCACGTTGCCATTGTCATCGAGTCGAATCGTGATTTTCGCGTGCCCCTCGATGCGGGTCACGGGGTCGATTTTGATCCATTTCGGCATGGCGAAAGTTCTTTCTGGTAGGCGGGGCGGCCCTGGCCAGCTCACCCAAACCGGATGTCGGGGCCGCTGAGTTGCGGCGTCTTGCCCGCGACGAGTTCCTGCAAGAAGACTTTGATTCGTTCCGCGGGCGGCGGGCAGCCGGGCAGGTAATGGTCCACCGGCACCACCTCCTGGACGGGCAACACGCGGGGCAGGAGGGGCGGGAGGATGCCGGCTTCCTGCGGCACGCGCGGGCGGAGGTTCGACGGGTCGAGGTAGGCGCGTTCGAGAACGACCTCGGCCCGGCCGAGCGGATTGCGCATGGCGGTCACGTTGCCGGTGATCGCACAATCGCCAAAGGCGACCAGCACCTTGGTGCGCTGACGCACCTGGAGGATCATTTCGAGGTTGTCCTCGTTGGCCACGGCGCCTTCGACGAGGCAGACATCGACGCCGGCAGGGTATTCCTTGGCGTCCATCACCGGGCTGAAGACCACGTCCGCCACCTGGGCCAGGTCGAACAACCACTCGTCCAGGTCCAGGAACGACATGTGGCAGCCGGAACAGCCGCCGAGCCAGACGGTCGCGAATTTCAGACGATCCATTGTTTTTTCTCCCGCGCGGTGACGATGTACTCGAGTTTGCCGCGGTCTTTTTCCATCTCGGCCACCGTCACGCCTTTGTTGAACAGCGCCCCGGTGGGGCAGGCCTGGACGCACTTGCCACAACTGGTGCACGTGCGCGAGTCGCCCCACGGCGCGTTGAGGTCGCTGATGATCCGCGAGGCGGTGCCGCGGCCCGAGAAGTTCTTGGTGCCGGCGCCTTCGATGTACCAGCACACGCGCACGCAGCGCCCGCAGAGCACGCAGCGGTTGTGGTCCATGCCGAAGAGCCGGTGGGTCGAATCCACGGCGCACTTCGGGAAGTTGTAGGCGTAGCGGACGTGATCCAGGCCGAGGGTCATCGCGAGCGTCTGCAATTCGCAATGGCCGTTGGACACGCACACGGCGCAGACGTGGTTTCGTTCGGTGAAGAGCAGTTCCAAGATCATCCGGCGATAACGTTGGAGCCGCTCGCTGTTGGTGGTGACCACCATCCCGTCGGTGACCTTGGTGACGCACGCCGGCACGAGCTTGTTGATGCCGGCAACTTCGACCAGGCACAGCCGGCAGGCGCCCACGTCCATGACGCCGTCCAAGTGACACAGCGTGGGGATGGGAATGCCGGCGTCTTGCGCGGCGTCGAGCACGGTCTGGCCTTCGGTCGCGGTGATCTGCTGGCCGTCGATGGTAAATACTTTTGCCGCCATGGAACGATTCTCCTTTCCGGCTCAAGCGGGGGTCGCGGACGCCGGGTTCGCCGCCGGCGCGTCCTGTGGCTTCCAGGGTTCTTGCTGAAGCAAGTCCAGGTATTCCTGGCGGAAGAACCGCAGGGTGCTCAACACCGGGTTGGGCGCGGTCATGCCCAGGCCGCAGAGGCTGGTGTGCTTCACCATGTCGCAAAGCTCCTCGAGTTTCTGCAGATCGCGGGCGGTGGCCTTTCGGGCGATGATTTTTTCGAGCAGGTTGTGCATCTGCACCGTGCCGGCCCGGCAGGGAATGCACTTGCCGCACGATTCGTCCATGCAGAACTCCATGAAGAACCGCGCGACGTCCACCATGTTGTCCTGCTCGTCCATCACGATCATGCCGCCGGAACCCATGATCGAACCCAGCTTGGTCAACGACTCGTAATCCACCGGCGTGTCCAGGTGGTCGGCGGGGATGCAGCCCCCCGACGGCCCGCCGGTCTGCACCGCCTTGATCCGCGCGCTGTGCGGGGCGCCGCCCCCCATGTGCTCGACGATTTCGCGGAGCGGAATCCCCATCGGCACTTCGATCAACCCGGTGTTCTTTACCTTGCCGGCCAGCGCAAAGACCTTGGTGCCTTTGCTCTTTTCGGTGCCGATCCCCGCGAACCATTCGGCGCCGTTCAGGATGATCGGCGGCACGTTGGCAAAGGTCTCCACGTTGTTGATCAGCGTGGGTTTCCCGAACAGGCCGCTCTCCGCCGGAAACGGCGGGCGCGGGCGCGGCTGGCCGCGGCGGCCTTCGACCGAGGCCATCAGCGCGGTTTCCTCGCCGCACACAAACGCGCCGGCGCCGATGCGGATGTCGATGTTGAAATGGAACGGCGATTCGAAAATACCGCTGCCGAGCAAGCCGTGCTGCTTGGCCTGGCGGATCGCCACCTGCAGGCGCGCGATCGCCAGCGGGTATTCGGCCCGGACGTAGATGTAGCCCTGGTCCGCGCCCACCGCGAACGCGGCGATGATCATGCCTTCGATGACGCGGTGCGGATCGCTCTCGAGCACGCTGCGGTCCATGAACGCACCGGGGTCGCCTTCGTCGGCGTTGCAGATGATGTATTTCTTCGGGCTGTCGGTCTTGGCCACGGTGGCCCATTTGAGGCCGGTGGGGTAGCCCGCGCCTCCACGGCCGCGCAGGCCGCTCTTGGTGATTTCGCTGACGACCTCGGCTGGCGAGAACTCGCGCAGGACGTTGCGCAAGGCGAAGTAGCCGTCGCGGGCGATGTAGGACTCGATCCGTTCCGGATCCACGACGCCGCTGTTCGCGAGGACGATGGACATCTGTTTCGCGAAGAACGCGCTGGCCGGGTCGCCACGCTGGACCGACGTGGTCCCGCCTTTGAGCGTGCCCACCAACGACTCCGCGTCGGCCGGCGTCACCTTCTGGTAAAGCGCGCCCGGCGGGTCGATCACCACCAGCGGACCTTCGCAGCACAACCGCAGGCAGCCGACGCCGCGCACCTCCACGTCGGACTCGAGATCGGCGTCCTTCACGGCGCGGTCCAGCGCTTCCTTGACCAGCTTGCCGTCCGACGACATGCAACCGGCGGCCAGGCAGCAGGTGATGAGCACCTTTTTGCGGGCGGCCAGCTCGCGTTCTTTGATTTCGACGAGTTCAGCGAGGACCATGATCCAGCCATCCTTTCACGCGCTCGAGGGCGGATTCCGGGGTTTGCCGGGCGGCGACCGCGTCGTCGTACACCACGGCCGGGGCGAGGCCGCAGGCGCCGATGCAGCGGGCGGTCATGAGCGAGAGCTTGCCATCCGGCGTGGTTTCGCCCGCCTTGATGCCGGCGGCGGTTTCCAGCGCGGCCACCACGCGGCTGGCGCCGTTGACGTAACAGGCGGTGCCCATGCAAACGACGCAGGTGTGCGCGCCCTGCGGTTTGAGCTTGAAGTAATGATAGAAGGTCGCGACGCCGTGGACGCGGCTCGGCGGCAGTCGCAAGCCGTGGGCGACGAAGAGCAGCAGGCCGTCGTCGAGATAGCCGAACAATTCCTGCGCCTTGTGGAGCACTTCGATGAGCGAATCCTGGCGCTGTTGCTGGCGCTTGATGAAGACTTCGAGGATTTTGAAGCGCTTGTCGCCGCTGGGATGCTCCGGCGGTTTTGCCACGGGGCCTGCCTTTGGGGGCGCGGCAGTGATGCTCATAACAGCGTGTCTGGGCCGGGGAGTGACGCGCCTCGGGTTCGGAGTGCGACCTGGTCCCGGCGCGCGTCCAACGTATCACGATCCCAAAGTACGGCTTCACATGAATTGGCAATTCCTGAGCATCCTTTGCTGATGGCTGACCGTCCGACGCCGGCACAATCGAGGCCGGAATGCCCACGCGGCCACGTTGATGTGCTCGCGTTTGGCGTCCCTTTTCGCATCGCTCCGGCCACGCCATTCCTCGTGATGGCGACGAGGAACGGGAAAGATCGTTGGCGAATGCCGATCCGGTGAACTTAGCCTCGTTCACGCCACCGAGGCGACCGTGTCCGCCACCGCAACGGCGCGTCTGCTTTACGCCGCGGGTTGCGCTGGGGCCGGTTTCAGGCTTCGATGCGCAACGTTATGCGTATTGCGATATTGGGTTTGGGGCTGCTCGCCGTCAGCGCGGCTGGGCTTCGGGCCGAGGACTGGCCGCGCTGGCGGGGGGCGTACTTCAACGGCGTTTCCTCGGAAACCGGGTGGGTGGCGGCGTGGCCCCAGGAAGGCCCGCGCCGGCTGTGGACGGCGAACGTGAGCACCGGCTTTTGCTCGGTGGCGATCAAGGCCGGCCGCCTGTTCACGCTCGGCAATTCCAACCACACGGATACGGTCTGGGCCTTCGACGCCGAGC
>JAKCAB010000777.1 GCA_021839785.1 bacterium
TCGAACGGGATGCCCGACTCGAGCGAGTAACCCAGCGCCGCGCAGTTGCCGCTGTCCGGCACCGGGATCACCAGGTCCGCGGCCTGCGGGTGCTCGCGCGCCAGTTGCCGCCCCATCTCGACCCGGACGCGATACACGTTCCGGTCGGCGATGGTGCTGTCCGGGCGGGCGAAATAGACGTACTCGAAGATGCAGAAGGCGCGGCGGGTGGTTTCGGGAAAGACGCGCACGCTTTTGAGGCCCTGTTCGTTGATGATGACGGCCTCGCCGGGTTCGAGATCCCGCACGTGCTCCGCCCGGATCAGATCGAACGCGCACGTCTCGCTGGCCAGCACCCAGGCGTCGTTCAGACGACCCAGCGACAATGGGCGAAAGCCAAAGGGATCGCGCACGCCGATCAATTCGCGCTCGGTCAAAATCACCAGCGAATACGCGCCTTCCACGCGGCGCAGCGTCTGCTGAAGCACGCACTCGCTGCCGCCCGGCCCGGTGCGGGCCATCAGGTGGAGGATGATTTCGCTGTCCACCGTGGTCTGGAAAATCGAACCCTGCGCCTCGAGCTCTTCGCGCAGTTGCGCCGCGTTGGTGAGGTTGCCGTTGTGGGCGATCGCGATCTGGCCGCGGGCGCAATCCACCGTCAGCGGCTGGGCGTTCCGCAAGTGCGACTGGCCGGTGGTGGAATAGCGCGTGTGGCCGACCGCCACGTAGCCGGTCATTTCGTGCAGCATCTGGCCGCTGAAAACTTGCGACACCAGTCCCATGCCGCGGTGGGCCCGCATCTGCTTGCCGTCCGAAGTGACGATTCCGGCGCTTTCCTGCCCGCGGTGTTGAAGCGCGTAAAGGCCGCAGTAAGTCAACTCCGCGGCATTAGGATGGCCGTAAATGCCGAACACGCCGCAATAATGTTTGGGAAAGGCCAGCCCCGACGCGGCATCGGAGTCGGGTGTGGCGGAAGGCTCAGCACGTCGCACGTCTGGATTCCAATGCGCCTCGCCCCGGCCGGCAAGCCTCATCTGGTGGCCGGCCCGGGCCGGCACCGCGACTGAGAGCGGGTTTTTGGGGTCGGGCAGGTCCCGCGACTGCCCTGCTCGGAACCCGCGCTCACTCCGCTGGCGGCAGCGGTTGGCCGGCGGCCCAGAGAATCGCGTTGAGCAACAGCCGGCGAAATTGGGGATCGGCAAAATCGTCCGGGTGACCGAGCGAAGTATAGAAAATGCGCGCCCGTTTTGGCCCAAACGTCCGCGTCCAGGCCACCGGCTCGGCCGGCTCGCCGGGGACCGATCCGAACAGCAGCGGCCGGGCATCGGCCTTTAGCGGCCCGCACCGGTACAGGCTGCCGTGACCGGCGAGTTGTTCCACGTTTACGCCAGTCAACAGCGGATCGCCGGTCGCGTTTGGCGCGGCTTGGATTTTCGTCACCGGGCCGGCGCCATAATGGCCGTGGTAATTGCCTCCGAGCACTTCCGGATCGAACGCCGGCCATTCCGCCAGCGTGGCCGGTCGGTTCTGGCTGTCGCTTCCGCGCAGCGCAAAGGCGTGGCAGGCCGTGCGAATGCCGACCAGTGGTTTGCCCGACGCCAAGTAGGCCCGCACCGCGTCCAGTTCCTCGCGCGGCGGCGAGCGGCGGCGCACGCTCAGCACCAGCACGTCGGCGCCCCGCAGCGCTTCAACCAGGCCGGGGAAATCGTTCTTCGCCGTCTTGCCTTCCTGGATGACCGTCACGTTGAGGCCGCGCCACGCCAACTCCTTTTGGGCAAAGGCCGGCAGGGTTTCCCAAGTGTGGTACTCGTCCTCGCCGATCATCATCACCACGCTCGGCCGGCGGTCGGCCTGGAAGTGGAACGGCGCGCCGCCCAGGAAATCCGCGCTCGTGATCGACGGGCACCAGTATTTCTCGATGTGTTCGACCACGAGGTCCGTGCCGGCGAAATGGCTCACGTACGGCCGGCGCCGCGAGTTGTACATCGTGTCCGTGAGGTCGCGCATCAGCACGACGTGCTTGCCCAGGCCCACCATCGCGCGGATGGAAAACGGCCGGCCCAGCACGCACATGTTCGCGTGCACCCCCATGACGATGACGTTCTCGACGCCGGCCTGCTGGAGCACGTTGTACACCTCCGCGCCGTTGTCGCTGATGACATCGGCCGGCGCGATCTCGAGCGTGGCGATCTCGCTCCGCCACGGCAGGCTTTGGGCGCATTGCGGCTGGTCATCGCAACCGCCGTCCGAGTCGTCGATTGGCAGCGGTGGCTCCTTCGCCTGGTTGAGCGACTTCCACTGGTTGACGCCGGTGGGCGCGGCGGCTTTGGGCGCCTGCTCCGCGCGCTTCCGCTGCGGGTAATCCGCGTAATGCTTCATCGTCTCGCTGGGCGCGTGGACGATCAGCACGCCCCGCGCGCGTGCGGCCTTGAGCACCTCGTTCATTCTGGGCGCCATTTCGGCCACGCGTTCGGTCGCGCCTTTGCACCAATGGCGATCCCACATGTCGCAGACGATGATGGCGGTCTGCTTCGGGTTCCACCGCAGATCCTTTTCGACGACCGACCATTCGCCCGGGTAGCCGGCGGATTCGATCCGACTCCGGCTGTGGAGAACTAGTTCTCCGCTCGGCGCGGCCAGGCTGGTAAGAAGTCCCGGCGCCACCAGCCACAACAACAGGCCGGTCAGGATCAAGCCCGGCGACCGCCGCGAGGTGAACTTGGGATGTGACATGGCGTAATTGAGTCGCCGCGGCGCGGCGAAGGCCAGCTTGAATTGCGGCGGGCGGGCGCATCCCGGCTTCTGGGCGTGCGCGCGCCTCGCTCGCTCGCCGCCTGGGTGTCGCGGGTTGGACACCCGCGCTCCGGCCGGCAACGGCGTCGCTGCCGGGCTTCCGCCGGTTGGGTTGAAACACCGGCGCATTTCGCTTGGCCGACCCGCGGCGGCGTTCGCATGATCCGCCCATGCCCGATGCCCCAACACCAGCCAACACCGGCCTGCCGATGGCCAGCCGCTGGGATCCCGAGCAATTGAAGCGGGATACCGAAACCCTGCTCGCCTTGGAGCAACAGCCGCTGGCGGCGCGCCTGCGTGGCTACTTCAAACTCACCGGCCCGGCCTGGATGCAAAGCGCCATGACCCTCGGCGCGGGCAGCGCCGCGGCCTCCGTGGTCGCGGGCGCGTTTTACGGCTACCAACTGCTCTGGGTCCAGCCGGTGGCGATGCTGCTGGGGGTTTTCATGATGGCGGCGCTGGCGAACATCACCTTGACCAAAGGCGAGCGGGCTTACGCCGTCGTCGCCCGCGAGCTGCATCCGTCGGTGGCGCTGTTGTGGGCAGTGGCGACGGTGGTTTCGACCGTCATCTGGCACATCGGCCAATATGCCTTGCTGGGTGGCGCGGCGTGGGACCTGGCGAACGTGGCCGGCGTGCGGAACCTCGTCGATCCCGCCACCGGCGAAGCGGCGTCGCGCACGCTCGAAACGCTGGTGCGGTTCGCCGGCGGATTCCTGATCCTCGGCATCAACATCGTCCTCACGTGGAACTACGGCTCGAAGCCGGCGGGCATCCGGTTTTACGAAACGTTCCTGCGCTGGATGATCCGGCTGGTCATGCTGGCCTTCCTGACCGTGGTAGTGGTCCAGGCCACAAAAGGGCGGCTCGATTTTGGCGCGATGCTGAAAGGCTTTTTCGCCTTCGCCGTGCCGGATCAACCCGGCGCCGCCACCACGATCCTCGGCGCGATCGGCGCCGCGGTGGGCATCAACATGACGTTCCTCTACCCGTACTCGCTGCTGGCCAAAGGCTGGGGACCGCACCACAAGGGCCTCGCGCGTTTCGACTTGGGCATGTCGCTCTTCGTGCCCTACACGATCCTGACCTCGCTCATCATCCTGGGCCTGGCGGCCACCGTGCATAACTCGCCGTTCGGCACGACGCTGGGGCCGGCGGTCACCAGCGAGAATTTCAAGCCCGTGGACGCTGCGCAAAGTCTGGCGCCCATTCTGGGCGGGCCGTTGGGGCGGATCGTGTTCGACCTGGGTTTCATGGGCATGGCCTGCGGGGCAATCAGCGCCCACATGGTTTGCAGCGGCTTCACCGTCTGCGAAATGTTCGGGCTCGAATACACGCCGCGGCGCTACCGGCTGTTTACGCTGGTGCCGGCCATTGGCGTGTTGGGCGTCATGATCAAAAGCCCGATCTGGCTGCCGATCGTCGCCTCGGCCATCGCGTTTACCATGCTGCCCATCGCGTATATCGCGTTCTTCATCCTGAACAACAAGCGCAGTTATCTGGGCGACGCGGTGGGCCAGGGCTGGCGGCGCGTGGCGTTCAACGCCGTACTGCTGGCGGCAGTGGCGCTGGCGGTCGTGGGTTCGGCCATCAAGATCAAATCCGGCGTGCTGGACAAACTCATG